>CALYVN010000024.1 GCA_945494785.1 uncultured Alistipes sp. | reverse complement strand
GGGATAGTTATCTACCTCGACACGGTTGTAAGGATTGGTGGTTTTGCACATTTTGCCGATGTGGGTGAGTTTCTGCGCATCGACACAGTTAATTTGCACCTTTTCGTAGGCAGTTGCGGCAAACATCATGACCGATGCCGCAACAAGTAAAAATAATCTTTTCATGTTGTTTTAAGGTTTTGTTCTTGTGTTTCAAAAAAAGCCGAACGAATAAGTCCGGCCTCTATTGGATTGGTTGTTCGAATTATTTGTTCTCGTTCAAAATACGCATCGCAGCATCGAGTATGGCGGTATCGTCCAACGTTACCACGCCACCGTCCGGACCCTGCTCGAAATGAACGCCGACACCATTTTTGGCATCCATGTGTTTACCGCCAAAATAGTTGCGTACACTCTCTACGTCTATTCCCAATTCGTCTGCAATGCGCTGCGAACTTCCGCTCGGAAGTCTGTCTTTGATACGGCGCAATTCGTTAAATGTAATAATCATAACCGTAATGTTTTAAGTATATATTTAAGTATGTTGTCAGTCGTTTTGCGTCAACGATTCGTTCATTTCGCACTACTAATTTACGACATTTTTTCGACTTTGCAAAATTTAGCGTCTTTTTTTGTCGTATTGTGCTATTTTACCGTCGGACAACAGACGCAATCGGCATGCTCGAATCGCCCGCCGGTTATCTGAAATCGACCACCTCGTAACCATCGTATCGCTTTGCATCGAAGCGCGGCAATCCCGACTTGGCGGGAGCAATCTCCTTCATGCGCACGACGACCTCGCCCGCAGATGTCGTATATATTATGGTTTCGGGCAATTTGCCGTTGCCAGCCATCTCGACGGTAACGCTCTCGCCCGACGGCGAACCGCTCTTCGGAGTAAAGACGATACGCTGTCTGCCGGAAGCATCGGTCACTGTTGCCGAATCGAAATCTGCCGACAGAGAGGCGAAACCCGGCGACGGATTGCTGATGATGTCGCGTGCCGACGCATCGATGTTATCGACCGCAATTTCGCGCTTCGAGCGGCTTATTTCGCGACGAATGCCTGCCTCTGCATAGACTTCGGTATCGTCTGCCCGAACATAAAAATCGTTGCCCGCAACCACATATTCGCCCTCGGTGCAATAGTCGCCTGCAACAATTTCGAACGCCACGCGATAGGTACCCATATCGGAGAGGGTCTGTTCCATTGCGTTCAGTATGCGCAGTGCCGGCTCATCGGCAAAAGCCGACAAGGCGCAACACAAAACTGCACAAACAAAGCAAAAAACCCTCTTCATAACCGACCCGTTAAAAGACGCCCAAATCTTGCAGTTTCGCTTCGAGCGACTGCATGTCGTAGAATTTTATTTCGCGTTGTTTCGCACCTGTCTGCGGACCGACTATGCCGGCACGCTCCAACTGCGTCATGATACGTCCCGCACGGTTGAAACCGACCTCGTAGTTGCGTTGAATGTACGATGTCGAAATCTGACCGCTCGCCACGGCATCGCGGGCAATCTCGGCAAACAGCGAATCGTATTTTACGGGCGCACTGCTCTCGCTCCCCAAACCGCTGTCCGATTCGTTGCTGCCCGACTCGACATACTCCGGTAATTCGTATGCGCCACCGGTAGGAGATGGCTGTTTGGAGATGTAATCGACAATCTCATCGACCTCTTTCGTCTCCACCAAAGCGCATTGGATTCGCGTCAGTTCGCCATCCTTCGACAAAAGCATATCGCCCCGACCTATCAGCCGTTCGGCACCCGGTTGGTCGATAATCGTGCGCGAGTCTATCATCTGCATCACGCGGAATGCGATGCGGGCAGGGAAATTGGCTTTGATACCGCCCGTAATAACCTTCACATCGGGTCGCTGAGTGGCGACTATCAGGTGGATGCCGATTGCACGCGCCTTCTGTGCCAAGCGCATAACGGGAGCCTCGACCTCCTTCGCCGTCATTATCAAATCGGCAAACTCGTCGATAATCACCACTATATAAGGCATTATGTTCTCGTCATCGACCTCGCGCTTGCGCACCTTGTCGTTATACTCGGCTATATTGCGGGTACCCGCCTTGCGGCACTTGTCCAGACGGTTGTCCATCTCGATACAGAGCGAGTTGAGAGTATATACCGCCTTTTTCGGGTCGGTAACTATCGCCTCGTCCTCCGACGACATTTTGGCAAGGAACTGACGCTCCATTTTGGCATAGAGCGAAAATTCGACCATCTTCGGGTCTATCAGCACGAATTTGAGTTGCGAAGGGTCTTTGCGATAGAGCAACGAGGTAATTATGGCATTCAGTCCGACCGACTTACCCTGTCCCGTTGCGCCGGCAACAAGCAGGTGAGGCATCTTCGCCAAATCGAACACATAGTTTTCGTTCTGAATCGTGCGGCCTATCACAATGGGCAGTTCGCCGCCGAAACGATGGAAACGCTCGGACAAAATCGCCGAACGCATCGATACCACCATTTTGTTGCGGTTCGGCACTTCAATTCCGATTGTACCGCGACCCGGCATAGGGGCAATGATACGGATACCCAATGCTTTGAGCGATTGGGCAATATCGTTCTCCAAACCCTGTATGCGCGAAATCTTCACACCCGACTCCTGCACTATCTCGTAGAGCGTTACGGTAGGGCCTATCGTTACCTTCATGTCGCGAATCGGAATGCCGAAGTTGCCCAAAGTCTCCTCGATTTGACGCTTGTTGAACATTATCTCCTCGTTCGACACTTCGGAGTCGGAGATGTAATCGACCAGAAAATCGGCAGACGGATATTTGTAATTCGGCGTTCTGTCGGGATCGAACGGACGATGTTTGAGTTGCGACTTTTTCAGTTGGGCTTCGGTATGCTCCTCGACGATTATCGTCTTAACGCCCGTGCGCTCCGCCACCGGCTCGGCAGACGGCGTCTCCGCAATCGGTTGCGGCTGCTCCTCTTGTGGCTCGGCAGGCAGTTCGTCTGCCGCGTCGGTCTCTGTCGGCGCATCTGTCGGCTCGGCAACCGTCTCGTCCACGAGTTCGCGTTGCGAAACCGAATCCTCCACAGGTACATCCGCTTCGTTTTTGGAACGATGCAGTATCGAGGCACCCGCTACCTTATCCACCAACGCACCGCCTTGACCTATAACGGCATTGCCTGCACTGTTCATTATGTTTATAAAATTGACATTGATGAATACACCCGTCAAAATCCAACCGACGACAATGGCTATCCATGCTCCGACGATGCCTATTATGCCTTTTATTTTCAGCGCAACGCCCACTCCGAACGCTCCGCCCCAACCGCTCGTGAATGTCTCGCCCGCATCACCGAATGCAAGCCCGAGAGTAAGCGAGCCGAGCAGCATGATGAACAGGGTCGAAAGGATTGTATGGTGCAGAAACCTCCATTTTTTGATGATAAGATGGACGCCGAGTACAATGACTATCACCGGCACAAGTACTCCGAACAACCCGAACGACCGGCCGACGATATATTCGGCAAGCAGGGCACCCGCTTGGCCGCAAGGATTGAGGAATGTCGGTTCCGAACGTTCGTCGGTTAGAGTATCGATATTGTGCAACAGGCTGTAATCGTGCTTGTAGCAGAGCAATCCCGCTACAACGGCAACCAACAAAAACAGACCGAACAGCAACACCACCACACCCGTAATCCACCGTGTGGTATCGCCCGAAGAACGTCGTGCATGAGCCAATGAGGCCGCACGTGCATTTTGTTTCGCTTTTCTTTCGTTATCTTTTGCCGCCATCTTTTTCCCTTTCTTATCAGTTTATTCCCCTGCGTCGAATGCAAAGCATTGCCCGACAATACAAAATTTCGCACCGACAAGCATAGTGCTATTCGATGCGAAATTACAAAAAATCGGCGATTATTTCAAATTTTCGAAGCCAATCTTTCTCTCTTTTCCGCCATTGCCTTACGTTGCAATCGTTCGATGTAATCGTCGCCCGCAAAAGAGAGAAACCGATACTCGGGAGTATGGTTGGCGGCGGCCCGCAAATCGAACTTGTCCAAAAGGTATTCGACACGTCGTTCGACGGCATCGGACGAATCGATGATTTCTATATCGCGCCCCGCCGCAACCCGCTCCATCGTATCGCGCAGAAACGGATAATGGGTACATCCCAGCACGATTTCATCGGCACCTTGCGCAATAAGCGGCTCGATGACCCGACGCACCGCCTGTTCGGTTTCGGGCGTATGTTCGCGATTCTGCTCGACTGCCTCGACGAATCCTTCGCCCACAGCCCGCAATATCTTCACCTTGTCGGCGAATTGCGCCGATGTACGGCAGAACAGTTCGCCGTCGAACGAGCGTTCCGTAGCCAAAACGCCTATCACACCCGAACGGGTGCGCAATGCGGCAGGTTTGACGGCAGGTTCCAAGCCGACGAACGGAATCTGCGGATAATGCTCGCGCAGAGCGGATATCGCCATTGCCGTTGCCGTATTGCATGCCACGACAATCAGTTTGCAACCCTCGCCGAGCAGCCGTTCGACAGCCTCGAAGGTAAAGCGGACAACCTCCTCGCGAGTACGCGACCCGTACGGGCAACGCGCTCCGTCGCCCAAGTAGATGAGCGATTCGGCGACGAGAGTCTTTTGCAACACCTGCCAAACGCTCAATCCGCCCAAGCCCGAATCGAATACGCCTATCGGAGAGTTGTTCATTGGGTTGATTGCGATTTTTAGTACTCTTTGTCCAGCACCTTGCGAGGCGTGGTGTAGAGACGATTCATAAGTTCGTTTTCGGAGTAGTCGCCACTCTCGGTAAAGCGGGTCTGTTCGTAAACATTGCCGTTGGTATCGGTTGCGACCACGCGTATCTCTTTGGCGTCGGGATTATGCAACTTCAAACGATACATGTGGTTGCAAGGCGTAAGGTAGCCTTTACGACCGCCGCCGTTCATTCGACTGTGTCCCGTCTTGACGCTGCCGTAACTGCGACCGATAACGCCTATATGGTAGCCGACAGCCCACCAATCGCGGCTCGACCCCGCTTCGGGCGTATTGTCCCTGCTTATAGGTATGCGCTCCATATCGCCCGTCAGTACGCCATCCTCGAAAAGTTGCACGCGCCACTGTTCGTCAGCCATAAAGACGTTGGCAAGTACCGTATCGTGGGTGTAAGGGAAGCGGAATTTCTCGTACTCGCCACCGAATTCGGCATCGCCGCGGTACATGCGGATTTGGTACGACTCGTCGCGCCCGACACTCTTGTAACGCCAATTTTTGATATGCGCACCGTTGATGTCGTAAACCGTATAGCCGTTAGGCACACCGTCGCCGTTGATGCACGACCACCAGAAAGCGCCGCTCACCGCCGCATGGACATGCTCGTAGATGCCGAGCGAGTTGCGATGATGATTCATAAAGTGGGTATGACCTATCATGATGTGCGCCTCCTTGAAGCGTGTCAGCAGTTGGCGCGTCTCTGCCAAATAGGGATTGGTACGGTCGTACAGACCTATATGCAGACACAAAACGACAAGTTTGTCCGACGGCACGACGGCCAAATCGCTTTTGAGCCACTCAAACTGCTCGCGACTGAATGCAGGTTGATATTTGTTGCTGCGTTCGCCCGACAGATAATAGACATTTTTCATCGATACGATATGCGCATCGCCGCGATTCCACGAGTAATTGACAGGTCCGAAGACGCGCTCGAAAGGACGTTGGTATGCCAAATTGATATTGCTGCTGTGGTTATCGACGGCAACCGGTGCTTTGGCGTTGTCGTGATTGCCCATGGTTTGGAAGAAGAGCAGATGCGAATTGGCATAGCCCATTGCATTGCGCATCTTCGGCAACATCGGAGTTGCATCCGTCTTGCCTTCGGTATATGCCATATCGCCCAGCGTTACGCCATAGCATGGCAGACTCTGCGCATCGACGTATGCACGGATGTCGGGTATCGTCTCGCGCTCGAAACGCTTGACATGGAAATCGCACTGCGCCTGCGGGTCGGCAAGGCAGAACAACTTGAACTCCTTCTCCGCACCGCCTGCCAACGGAGTCAGCATAAAGTCGTATCGTTTCTGTTTCTTGCTCAACCGAGTATAGAAATCGGGGTGTCCGTCCTTGACCGCAACGGCGTATGCCGCAGGGACGGAGTAGAATACATACATCGCATCGGGAGATGCAATCATTTTGTAGCGACCTTTGGCATCGGTTACCACATTGGTAAAGCCATCGCTTACGGTAACGCCCGCAACAGGCGCACCGGAATCGGTCTTAACCGTACCGGAAATTTTGATTTGTGCCGCAGCGGGCAGAAAAATCGCCGTTGCCAAAATGGCGAGAAGCAGATTCTTTTTCATTATGGTATTGTTTTGGTTTATGTCATTCGTTCAAAAATGCCACGACGGCATCTGTTATCTCGTCGTCGCTCAATCCCGCGCCATCCACCGTAAGGTCGGCCTGTGAGTAGAAAGGTTCGCGCTCCGCCATGTTGCCGCGCATAAATTCGAGCAACTCGGCATCGGTTAGACCGCGGAACTTCGGACGCTTAAAACGGCCGTAAGGCGACAGACGCGAGAGAATCTGCTCGGGAGTACGGCGGATATAGACGCTCTTGCCGAGCGACCGAATGCGTGCCATGTTATCGCTCCACACCGGCAATCCTCCGCCTGTGGATACGACGACATCCGACTGCCGTACCGTATCCTCCAAAGCCTTGCGTTCGCTCCGACGGAAATACTCCTCGCCCGCATAGTTCACTATATCGGCAACCGAAGCCTGTTCCGCCTGTTCGACAACGGCATCGGTATCGACGAATGCCATGCCTGTACGACGGGCTATTTTGCGGCCTATGGAACTCTTGCCGCAACCCATATATCCGACCAGATAGAGACGCATGGACAACGATTTTATCTGCCGAACAAATCGAGTTGCGCAGGGTCAATCTCCTCGTCCGGCTCGGGACGGAAAATCTCGACAGGCACCCCGCTGTAATTGTCGGTTGTGATGTTGCCGTCGTCAATCATATCTGTCAAATCGACCGCCGAAACATCGGCATCGGACGAAACACCCTCTTCCGTTTCGGCAGTCTCTTGCGGCTGTTGCGGCTCGACAAACGACAGCGAAGCGACATCGTAGGTGGTTATTCGCTTACCTTTGGCCTTGCAACTCTTGACACCGATGAACGAATCGGCATCAACATCGTCGGCAGGACGCGAAGTCTGCGCACCCTTGTAGGTTATATGCAACACCGCTCCCGCAACGCCGGTCATGCAGACAGGCGAAGCATTGCCCTCGTCGTCGAGGAACGACTGCATCTTGTCGCTGCGCTCCAACGTAAAGCGTTTCATGTAGTAGTAGCCCTGTTCCTTGTCGAAGTAGCAGAGCGCATAGACCTTGTCGGGCATATATTTCTCGACCGAAACGGTCTCGTCAGGAAAGTGCTGCGCAAGTTCGAAGCCCGTGATGTAGTATTGGTTTTTCGAGGTCCAGACCACCAATTTGTCGTCGCCCTTGAACGCCCCTATCAACGTACCTCGTCCGTCGCTGTTGAGCCGTCGCACATCCTCGTCGAACCATATATTTTGGCTGCCGAGAGTGGATGCACCGCGCTCTTTCAGAACTATTTTGTGGATGCCGTACCGCGAGAACAGATTGCCCTGACTCTGCCGACCCTTGATTGCAATCGAGGAGAAATCCAAATCGACAATCAACTTTTTCAAACGCGGACGAGGTTTGAAATAGATTTTCAGCACCTCTGCCTCGCCGTTCGGATTGACCGACAGATAGATAATCTCGCTCTTCGGCGTACCTTTGGTAATGTCGTACTCCTTGTCGCGCGTTATACCCTTGATTGCGCAACGCTTCATCATCACCGCGCCATTTTTGCCGTCGCGGTAGAGAACGTTGTAGATTGTCCGCTCGTCGTTGCGTTTGAATATGCCTATGTAGTAGATACCCTTATCGACAAAACATTTTTCCGCCACCTTCTTGATGACATAGCGGCCGTCTTTGAAAATTACTATCACGTCATCGAGGTCGGAACAGTCGCACACGAACTCGCAATCCTTCATGCTCTTGCCGATACCGAAGAAGCCCTCCTTCCTGTCCACATACAGTTTAGCATTGGTAACCACGACTTTGGCTGCCTCGATGTTATCGAATTCACGAATCTCGGTACGCCGTTCGTGTCCTTTGCCGTATTTGTCCCGAATACGCTCGTAGTAGGCGACGGTATAATCGACCAGATGCGCCAAATCGTATTTGGTCTGTTTGATGTCTGCCTCGATTTGTTTGATTTCGTTGTCCGCCTTGTCGCTGTCGAAACGCGAAATACGGATAAATTTCAGTTCGGTAAGCCGCTGCACGTCCTCTAACGTAACTTCGCGCCTAAGCACTTTTTTGAACGGCTCCAAACCCTTATCGATTGCTTCGTAAGCCTGTTCGCGCGTTTTGCAGCCCTCGATTAACTGATAGAGTTTGTTCTCGATGAAGATACGTTCGAGCGATGCCGCATGCCAAGCCTCGTCGAGTTCGCTCAAACGAATCTCCAACTCTTTACCCAACAGAGCCTTCGTCCGATCAGCAGAGTGGCGCAGAATATCGCTGACACCCATAAATACCGGCTTGTCGTCCTTGATGACGCAGGCATTCGGCGAGATGGAGACTTCGCAATCGGTAAAGGCGTAGAGCGCATCTATCGTACGGTCGCTCGATTCGTCGTTGGAGACCTGAATGATGATTTCGGCACGTTTGGCCGTATTGTCATCGACCTTGCGGATTTTTATTTTGCCCTTTTCGTTCGCCTTGATAATCGAATCTTTCAGCGACTCGGTGGTCGTGGTGAACGGAATCTCGGTAATCGCGAGCGTCCGTCGGTCGATTTTGGAGATTTTGGCACGCACCTTTACCACACCTCCGCGCAATCCGTCGTTGTAGCGGCCGACATCAATCATGCCGCCCGTCGGAAAGTCGGGATAAAGGCGGAAATTCTCGCCCCGCAAGTGGGCTATCGACGCATTGATGAGTTCGAGGAAGTTGTGCGGCAGAATTTTGGATGCCAAGCCGACGGCTATACCGTCCGACCCCTGAGCCAACAACAACGGGAATTTGACAGGGAGCGTAACCGGTTCCTCCTTGCGACCGTCGTAGGAGAGCATCCACTCGGTGGTCTTTTTGTTATAGACCACATCGAGGGCAAAACGCGACAAACGTGCCTCGATATAACGGCCGGCAGCAGCCTCATCGCCCGTAAGGATATTGCCCCAATTACCCTGACAGTCGATGAGAAGTTCCTTTTGCCCCAACTGGACGAGTGCGTCTTTTATCGAAGCGTCGCCGTGAGGATGGTATTGCATGGTTTGTCCGACGATGTTGGCGACTTTGTTGTAGCGGCCGTCATCGACAACCTTCATGGCATGCAGAATGCGTCGTTGTACCGGTTTCAGACCGTCGTCCACATGCGGAACGGCTCGCTCCAAAATCACATACGAAGCATAGTCCAAAAACCAATTCTTGTACATGCCCGTCAGTTTGCGCACGCCCGTTTCGGCAAGCAACTTGTCGTATTTGCCGCTTTGTGCGCCATCGGGTTGCTCGTCGGCAACGGTATCGCCACCGATTATGATATCGTCCTCTGTCATTGTAGAAATTCTGTTTGCTGTTGTAAATGTTTAATGTATCACACCGCCGCTTCTGCCGAATCGGAGATAAAATCGGCCTCGACCAAATCCTCTTCGATGCGCAGATTGTTCACTATGAACTGTTGGCGGTCGTAGGTATTTTTGCCCATATAGAAGGTGAGCAAATCGAGTATCGGGTCGTCCTTTGTAAGGCGCACCTTATCCAGACGCATACTGTCGCCTATAAAGCCCGAAAACTCTTCGGGTGAGATTTCGCCCAAACCTTTGAAACGGGTAATCTCGGCATTCGCGCCGCATTTGGCAACCGCCTTGGCACGTTCATCCTCGGAGTAGCAGTAGAAGGTCTCCTTTTTGTTGCGGACACGGAACAGCGGCGTTTGCAAGATATAGAGGTGTCCCTGCCGGATTACATCGGGGAAGAATTGCAGGAAGAAGGTCATCAGCAGCAGACGGATGTGCATGCCATCGACATCGGCATCGGTCGCGATGATGACTTTGTTGTAGCGGAGGTTGTCCATATCCTCGTCGATGTTGAGTGCCGCCTGCAAGAGGTTGAACTCCTCGTTCTCATAGACCACCCTCTTCTTCATGCCGAAACTGTTGAGCGGCTTACCGCGCAACGAGAATACCGCCTGCGTCTGCGGATTGCGGCTCTTGGTAATTGAACCCGAAGCGGAGTTACCCTCGGTGATGAATATCATCGACTGCTCCGCCAATTCGCTCTTGTCGGTAAGATGTATTTTGCAGTCGCGCAACTTTTTATTGTTGAGCGACACCTTTTTGGCAATCTCGCGAGCCTTCTTTTGCGCACCCGCCATAGCCTTGCGCTCCTTCTCGTTATCGACGATTTTGCGTTGCAGCGTCTGCGCCGTATCGGGGTGCTTGTGAAGGTAGTTGTCCAATTCGGTTGCGAGGAAATCTCCGACGAATTGGCGCATCGACACACCCGGTTCGACCTCCTTCGAGCCGAGTTTGATTTTGGTCTGCGATTCGAATATTGGGTCTTTGACACGTACCGAAATGGCTGCAATGATTGAGGTGCGTATATCCGACGGGTCGTAGTCTTTGTGGAAAAACTCCTTGATTGTCTTGGCTATCGCCTCGCGGAATGCCGATTGGTGCGTACCGCCCTGCGATGTATATTGACCGTTTACGAACGAATAATAACTCTCGCCATAGCCGTTGCCGTGGGTAATGACCACCTCGATATCCTTGCCCGAAAGGTGAACAGGCTCGTACAAAGGCTCTTCGGTCATATTGTCGTTTACCAAATCGAGCAAACCATTTTTGGAGGTATAGGCCTGACCGTTCAACACAAACGTCAGACCGAGATTGAGATAGGTATAATTCTTGACCATCTGCTCGACATACTCCATGTTGTAGGAGTAGTCGCCGAAAATCTCCGTATCGACACGGAACGAGACGTAAGTACCGTTTTTCTCCTGTACTCCGCTCTCCCACTTGTCGCTCTGTTCTAAACCTTTGGCAAAGGTAACCGTATGCGCCTCGCCATCGCGCACCGAACGTGCCGTAAATTCGCTCGACAGCATATTGACAGCCTTCACGCCGACACCGTTCAGACCGACAGTTTTGGAGAATGCCGAACTGCCGTTTTTGCCGTACTTGCCACCCGTATTCATCTCCGAAACGGCGGCAGCAAGCGATTTGAGCGGAATGCCGCGACCATAGTCGCGCACCGAAACGACATTGTCCTCGATGGTGATTTCGATACGGTTGCCGGCACCCATGATGAACTCATCGACCGAGTTATCGACCGTCTCTTTGATAAGGACATATATACCGTCGTCGGGCTGTGTGCCGTCGCCGAGTTTGCCTATGTACATACCCGGACGCAGACGGATATGTTCGCGCGGAGAGAGCGTAACGATATCGTCGTCGCTGTAAGAGGTGTTTTTAAGTAAATCGGACATATATTTTCAATCTATTTTTCCTTGTTGTTGCGAATCTGCGCAAGGGCATCAATCATCTGCTGCCGCACCGAATCGGCAAGGGCGTTCACGTCCTCGCTTGCGACCTCCGAAGCGGAAATCGGAGGCAACACCTTTAAGGTGAGTTTGTGGTGCCAATTGAAGAGTTTGTTCTTTTTCAGTACCGACGTCGTACCGTCGAGCACTACGGGCAGAATCGGCACTCCCGCCTCTTTCGCCAACAGAAACGCACCCTGTTTGAATCGGTGAATTTCGCCATCTTTGGAGCGCGTACCTTCGGGGAACATCGCTATCGAGGCACCGCGCGAGAGCCACTTTTTGCCGCCGTTTATAACCTTTTTCATCGATTCGGCACCGCGACCGCGCTCGATTGCAATATCGCCGTGCAGCAGGAGAAGACCGCCGATAAACGGTATGCGGAACACCTCGCGCTTGCTGACCCAGCGGAAATTGAGCGGCACGAAATAGAGCGACAGTATATCGACCATAGAGTTGTGGTTCAGAACGATAATATATTTTTCGCCGTGCCGTAAATTTTCCAGTCCTTCGATACGTCGCCGCCACGAAACGGGAACATACCAGAAACACATGCACATTGCACGCGAAAGTTCGTGAATGACCCTGCGCGAACGGTCGAACGGTGCGCAGACGACCAATGCGACTACCGACAATGCGAAAAACAACATCACAATCAGTCCCGAATAGATGTAAAAAAGTATTGACAGCATATATTATCCCAATATATTTATTATGTCGCAAAATTAAGATTTTTTACGATTTTAGCGAAAAAATCGCAAAAATAGTTATCAACAATCGGCAGTCGGAGAGCAAAATCGGAGCAAGTTTGTCCGCAAAAAAAGCACCGTAAAGAAAAAAAACACTATCTTTGTCCGAAATATGAAGGATACCATGAAATTCAAAGAGGGATACAAAGTGCGCGACATTGCCGGCGAGCATGTCGTAATCATGCAGGGACGTTTCGGCAGCGACATGACCCGTGTCATCGCACTCAACGAGACTTCGCTGCTGTTGTGGAACGAGTTGCAGGACAAGGAGTTCGACATCGACACCGTAAAGCAGGTGTTGCTCGACAATTACGACGTGGATGCCGAAACGGCAGAGCGCGACGCCAAAGCATGGATTGAAAAACTCGAAGAGTGCGGTTTGGTATAGAGGCATGACACAAATAGAGATGAAACTGCGCAAGGTCATAGCATTGCTGATGCTGTCGATATATTCCGTATCGATATGCGGCTACGCGCTCACAATCATACTCTGCCACTGTCCTCACAGCCAACATTACAAGCAACATCACTGCATCTGTGCAGAGTGTGCGCATGCACAGACTTATACCGACGGCATAAAGGCCGACGATGCCTGCAAATGCAAGCATAAGCACACAACCGAGATTGCGTTATACGACACGGCAAAGCAGTCTGCCAAAGTTGTTGCGCCCGTTGCGGTCGATTGCATCGCCGACATCGTCGCCGACACCGACAGGTATTGCGCCGAAGCCGGCACTCGGCTGACCGAGCAACGCACGACACCGCTTCCCACACCACCCGACATTGCTCTGCGCGCATCGCGCGCTCCTCCCGTTCGGGCATAAATCACAATCGTCGGAGCGCATTACACAACTCCGACACAGGAGTATTTATGTCCAACAATCAACGGGAAAAAGATGAAAATCACAAAAATTTCAAGCACATTCGCCTTTGCCGCATGCTTAGTTGCAACGGCACAGGCACAAGATATTACGGGCAAGGTATTCGACGATGCGGGCAACTCTCTGCCCGGCGCATCGATATATTGGGCAGATACCAATATCGGTGTGGCATCCGAAATCGACGGCTCTTTCCGACTGCATCGTGTCAGGGGTTACGACCGATTGGTAACCACCTTTCTCGGTTACGAGAATGATACTTTGCGCATCGACGACACCATGTCGGCGGTCGAAATCCGACTGCGGCAAGGCGTTCAACTCGAATCGGTCGTCGTACAGGGCGACGGAGGCAGACTGCGCGAAGGCAGTATATTGAAGACCGAAAACATCTCGTTCGCCGGTCTCTGCAAAATGGCTTGCTGCAACCTTGCCGAGAGTTTCGAAAATTCGGCATCGGTAACGGTCGGTTACAGCGATGCCGTATCGGGTGCGCGACAAATCAAAATGCTCGGTTTGGCTGGTACATACACGCAGGTACTCGACGAGAATCGCGCCATAATGCGGGGATTGAGCGCACCTTACGGATTGGGTTACACGCCGGGGATGTGGCTCAATTCGATACAAGTATCGAAGGGCATCTCCTCCGTAACGGCGGGACACGAGGCGATTACGGGACAAATCAACCTCGAACACCGCAAACCTACCGACGACGAGCGGTTGTTCCTCAACCTCTATTTCGACAGCGAATTGCGACCCGAAATCAATCTGTCGAGCGCACTACCTGTATCGAAAGACAAGCGGCTCTCGACCGTCATCCTCGCGCACGGCTCTTTGGACACGAAGAGTTGGCACCACAACAACGACTACCATTTCCGCGATTTGCCCCTCTCGCGACAGTTCGACATAGCCAACCGTTGGCTCTATCAGGCAGGGAACGGCATGCAGGTACGTTGGGGCGTAAAATATATAGACGACAACCGTTTGGGCGGTCAGATGTCGTATCGCCGCAACATGCACAAAGATATTGCGTCGTGGGCGGAAACCGACGACAACGGCAAGCGAACGGGCATGGGCATCTATGGCTCGGAGGTCAAAAATCGGGAGGTAAATGCCTATTTCAAACTCGGCATGCCTGTCGGCAAATCGGTCTTCGACAAGGAGGAGATGGACGAGCAACGTTCCAACTTCGCCATTGTAGCCGATTTCGACCACTTCCGCGAAAACGCCTATTTCGGTGCCGACAAGGATTACGTCGGACGGCAGAACATGGCCAACCTCAACGCGATGTATGTCCACTACTTCACCTATCGCTCGTCGCTCATCGCGGGCATCGGCACTTCGTCCCGTTGGGTACGCGAGGATTTGACCGACAAGACTTGGGGAAACGGCGATTTTTGGGACAGTGTCAATCCCGACAACGCCTTCCGTCGTTCGGTGCGCAACGAAACGGAGGTCGGTGCATATTTGGAATACACCTACACCATCAAGGACAAGCTGTCGATAGTCGCAGGATTGCGCGACGATTACAATTTTTATTTTCGCAAGAATCTCATCACTCCGCGTGCGCATATCAAATGGAACATCACCCCGACAACCGTGTTGCGCAGTTCGGCAGGCTTGGGCTATCGTCCGACCGATGTCGTTACCGACAACATCGGCATCCTCGCCACGGGTCGCCGCATAGTCTTCGACAACGGCTACGGTCGCCGATTCGACCGCATGGAGGAGGCTTTGACGGCAGGAGGCTCGCTCTCGCAAACCTTCTCGACCGTGCGCTATCGCGATATGACCATAAGTTTCGACTATTTCCGCACGCAACTCTTCCACAGCGTCATTGCCGACCAAGAGTTTGATGCGAACAGCATTAACATTTACAGCACCAATGGTCGTTCGTTCACCAATACCTATCAGGTCGATTTGACATGGAATCCCGTCGAGCGGTTGGATATTTTCGCCACCTTCCGTTGGACCGACAGCAAATATACGATCAATCGTCCCGACGGCACACGCGCACTCGTTGAGCGACCGCTTGTCGGGCAGTTCAAGACGCTGCTCAACATACAGTACGCCACCAATCTGCGCAAATGGGTCTTCGACTTTACGGCGCAACTCAACGGTCGCAGCCGCATACCGACGCAGACAGGCGTGTTGAGCGATGCGGAATACAGCAAGATATACCCGATGTTCTATGCCCAAATCAGCCGTCGAATCAAACATTGGGACCTCTATGTCGGATGCGAAAATATAGGCAATTACATTCAGAAAAATCCTATTATCGCCGCACACACGCCATATTCGCCCGAATTCAATTCGTCGTGCGTATGGGGTCCGCTCATGGGTCGCAAATTCTATATCGGAGTAAGATTTAATCTGTATTGATTTGTGCAGTGGTTTCGCAAGCATGCCTTCCGTCATACATAGCGCATACATTACATCATCCCGAGTACGTCTTCCGTTATCCCGAGCGCAGCGAAGGATCTGAAACATGCAAAGAATTAGATTCTTCGCTTAGAATGACGACAAAACACAGAATTAAAACAAACCGAAAAATGAATAAAAAAGCCGGAATGGCAATAAAAAAATAGAAAACCTTAAAAACATAACAACAATGAAAAAACTACTGTTCGTGCTGTTTGCAGCACTTCTCGGTACGGGTGTATGCCTTGCCGACAATGCCAAAGGCGAAAAGAAAATCGTTACGACCGTATTCGTTACCGACATCGACTGCCCGCACTGCTCGAAAAAGGTGCTTAACACCATCCCTTACGAGAAGGGTGTGAAAGATGTGAAGGTGGATGTGCCGACCAAAACCGTAACCGTAACCTACGACGCTTCGAAAAACAACGACGAGTCGCTCAAAAAGGCTCTGAACGGCATCAAGGTCAAGGTATCGGAGGCAAAGCGGCAATAGGACTTATCGCCTCAAAAAGAGCCACCCAAAAGGCTCTCTGCAACGGCACTCCGGCGGACGGAGTGCCACTTTATTTTCGTACAAAGTCATCGTAAGATTCGGGCGTATCGAAAAAAGAGATACCATATACAGCAAGGCCGTCCTTGTTTTTGTCGGGTTTCTTGGTTACAATTACGCTGTCGATTCCGATACGCAACAAATCGGACATGGTTACCAACTCGCCCGCCTTCTTTTTCAGCACTTTGCGCAGCAGCCACTCGCCCAATGCCGAATTAGGATTAGACATCAATGCTTTACCGTCATCTTGACACACTTTTGCCTGCAAATGGTCGCCATTTGGCAATTCCAATATAAACAATGTATCTCTATCGGGAAAGAAATCGGGATATTTGCGTCTTATACCGATTGGAATCGGTATATAAACTTCATTGCAATCTCGCGCACGACCACCCGCATTCCATTGATTCAAACCGCTTTTGACAGGAATCTCTTTCTGTCTGCCACGAGAACTGTACAGAGGCAAGATGACATACTCGGAACGTACAGCGGGCATTCTGGGCAACTCTTGCGACAAGAATCCACCCACACCGACATCCGGCATAAGCGACATAAGATAATCAAGAGGATTTTCAATAATACGGATTGGAATATCTTTATAACAGCGTGGCGTATAAAAATGCTTCAACAGCACACTTTTGCTAATGTTGAACCTGTATTCGTTACGACCATCCTCAAACGAAATACCGCCACTCTGCAACGTCCGCACATTATGGATGTTGTCTATATCGACACGCTCGTATTCGGTATTAAATATGCGCAAAAAACCGTTGCACCTACCAACGATATGGTATTTGGACAACGAAACCGCATAGGCATTATCGGCAAATTCCATGCGGCTGTTACGAAATTCTCCCAATTTAACAGCCAAATCAAACCCTTTAAGACCTACCAATTCGGGACGCAATTTGTTAAATTCGGCGATTTTCTCGACCGAAGCATCATTTTTCAGGATAAATGTCTTTATGCCTATGCCAAGATGTCCTAATCGCGCATCATACGCAATGCACGAACGCGCATCGTTTACCGCATCATAAAATCGGCAAAACATATTCTCGACAAGTCTGTAATCGAGATATGGCACATCGTTCTCGGAGAACAGACGCGATAGCCCTGCAAGCAGTTGCAACGACTTGAAATAATCGGCATTATTTTGCCATACATCTACAAATCGCAACCGATAACCAACAATATCTGACGACATATTCTATCAATTAAGGGTACAACAACCGAATTTCCTGCCTGTTTATATTTTGCAGCGTCAGATAACATTGCAGGGAATCTGAAACTTGCGGGATAACCTTGGAAATTGAGACATTCGCGCGGTGTTAATTTACGAATGCCTTTGCTCGACAAGATAATCGGCACATTATGACCACCCGTACCCATATTGGCGGTAAGCGTCGGGCATACACCCGATTTATTTTGTCGAACATATTGTCTGCGCCACTGATAAACAAAATCGCTCGATTTTATCCCATCGACCAATTCGCAGTAATGCGACATGCGTGCATCATCGTAAAAATAGCGTTCGTCCGTAACACCATCATCAATGCAATCATGTATGGTTTTGGTCAATGGCACTTGTGAAGGGAACTCAAAGAGAGCAAAGTTTTTCACTTTTGCCTTATTGAATGCCACTATGAATATACGCTCACGATTTTGTGGAACATCGGCATATTCGGTCGCATTCATTACCTTATGAAAAACAGCATACCCAAGTTGTTCCAAGCGCGATTTAATTACCAAAAATGTACGCCCGCCATCATGACTGCACAAATTTTTGACATTTTCAAGAAAAACCACTTCCGGCTCTCTGCGGGAAATAATCTCGGCTACATCGAAAAACAACGTACCTCTCGTATCATCAAATCCGAGTTGTTTGCCGGCTATCGAGAATGCCTGACATGGAAAGCCGGCACACAGAACATTGAATTGTTGTGGGATTTTTGCCTTTGTATCTTCTTGTGTTATATCGCCATAAGGAATCTCTCCAAAATTTTCGAAATACGTTGCTTGTGCATTTTTGTCCCATTCGGACGAGAAGACGCAACGACCGCCATTGCGTTCCAAAGCAATCCGAAAACCGCCTATACCGGCAAACAAATCTATGAAAGTAAAGACCTTTCTTTTCATGGTATCCATTTGTGCCAACAGTCCGATGGCTAAACCAAATAAAGACAGCGCAGGACTGAACGCTCATTATAGTCAAGCAGGTCGTAGGATACCCAAACAGATTAAACAAGCCACAATCCCACGCCGATATCCAAATGGATACGACGGGAGAACGCTATGCTTATTCCTTTCTGTTTAGACGAATTTCCTACGTTCGCTTGACAAGAATAAACTTACGCTTCCGTAAACAATATGTACACCCGACACCGTCGGTCAGGCATTGCAAATGTAGTGTTTTTTTTAAGAACTAAACCATGAATTGCGACAAATGCGGCAACGAATTTATACAACGATACTTTTTGACACCGCAACACAAGCAAATAAATTTGCTTTTGCTGTCGGCAAGTACCATAATTTGTACTATATTTGCAGTGGAAAATTGCGAAATGATTTTTTTAGACTTAAATATCAAAAACTAAACACAAAGGCTTATGATTTATTCACACGAAGTGCAGCAGATGTGCTGCGTAAACAAGGGTGCCAATCACCCGTCCGCACCGATTCCCGAAGAGGGAAAGTGGGTTCGTGCAAAGGAGATTAAGGACATCTCGGGTCTGACTCACGGCATCGGTTGGTGCGCTCCTCAACAGGGAGCATGCAAACTTACGCTCAACGTCAAGGACGGTATCATTCAGGAGGCTTTGGTGGAGACCATCGGCTGCTCCGGAATGACCCACTCGGCTGCCATGGCATCGGAGATTCTGCCGGGTAAAACCATTTTGGAGGCTTTGAACACCGACCTCGTATGCGACGCCATCAATACCGCAATGCGCGAGTTGTTCAAGCAGATTGTTTACGGTCGTACACAGTCGGCTTTCTCGGAGGGAGGTTTGGTCATCGGTGCTTCGCTCGAAGATCTCGGCAAGGGTTTGCGTTCGCAGGTCGGCACCATGTTCGGCACTCTCGCCAAAGGTACCCGTTACCTCGAAATGGCCGAGGGCTACTGTACCCGCATGGGCTTGGACAAGAACAACGAGGTTATCGGCTACGAGTTCATCCACCTCGGCAAATTCATGGACTTCGTCAAGAAGGGCATCGATCCGAAAGAGGCTTTGGAGAAGGCAAAAGGCTCGTATGGCCGTTTCAAGGAGGCTGTCAAATACATCGATCCTCGTCAGGAGTAAAACCATATTGTTAAACCAAAAATCAAGAGGAAATTATGGCAAGTTTATTTGAAAGTTATGAGCGCAGAATCGATAAAATCAATGCTGTGCTTGCACAATATGGCATAAAGAGCATCGAAGAGGCAAAGAGCATTTGCGAGCAGCAGGGCATCGACCCGTACAAGATGTGCGAGGAGACACAGCCTATCTGCTTCGAGAATGCGAAGTGGGCATACGTCGTTGGTGCTGCAATCGCAATCAAGAAGGGTTGCAAGAGTGCAGCCGACGCAGCCGAGGCTATCGGCGAAGGTTTGCAGGCATTCTGCATCCCTGGTTCGGTTGCCGACGACCGCAAGGTAGGTATCGGCCACGGCAATCTGGCTGCCCGTCTGTTGCGCGAGGATACGCAGTGCTTCGCATTCCTCGCAGGCCACGAATCGTTTGCGGCTGCCGAGGGCGCAATCAAAATCGCCGAAATGGCAAACAAGGTGCGCAAAAATCCGTTGCGTGTGATTCTCAACGGTTTGGGTAAGGATGCTGCCAAAATCATTTCGCGCATCAACGGCTTTACCTATGTTCGCACCGAGTTCGACTACTACACGGGCGAGGTAAAGGAGGTTGAGACCATCGCTTATTCGGACGGTTTGCGTTCGAAGGTACGTTGCTATGGTGCCGATGATGTTCGCGAAGGTGTGGCAATCATGTGGAAAGAGGATGTCGATGTCTCCATCACGGGCAACTCGACCAATCCGACCCGTTTCCAGCACCCCGTAGCAGGTACTTACAAGAAAGAGCGCGTATTGGCTGGCAAAAAGTATTTCTCGGTTGCCTCGGGTGGCGGTACGGGTCGTACCCTGCATCCCGACAACATGGCAGCGGGTCCTGCATCGTACGGTATGACCGATACACTAGGCCGTATGCACTCCGACGCACAGTTTGCAGGCTCGTCGTCGGTACCGGCACACGTCGAGATGATGGGATTCCTCGGCATGGGAAACAATCCGATGGTCGGCGCAACCGTTGCCGTGGCTGTGGCTGTTGAGCAGGCGCTCAGCAAATAGTCGGCAACGACGCATAACGATAAAGCACCACAACGTGGTGCTTTATTTTTGCCGACCATCGACCTTTCATTCTATCGCAACAATTTTGTAAATTTGCGGAAAACAAAACTCAAAACCATGAAAAGAGCATTTAAGATTCTGTGCGGAGTGCTTGTAGCGATAATCGCATTGATGCTTATCGTACCGGCACTGTTGAGCGGCAAAATCGGCGACATCGTCAAGAAGGAGGCTAACGAGATGGTGGACGCAACGGTCGATTTTGCAAAATTGGATATATCGCTGTTCCGTCATTTCCCGAAGGCGTCGCTCGATTTGGAGGATTTCAGCGTTACGGGCAAAGGGGTCTTCGAGGGTCAAAAGTTGGTTGCCGCATCGCGTATCGAGGTAGTAGTGGATATGTTGTCGATATTCGGCGACAGTTTCGAGGTATCGAAAATCATCCTCAACCGACCCGAGATATACGGCCGCATAACGGCAGACGGCAAGGCCAATTGGGACATCATGCCTTCGTCCGACGACGAGGCGGCCAAAGCCGAAGAGAGCGACGATGCGCCATCGTCGTTCAGGCTCTCGATAACCGACCTGCGCATCAAGGAGGCGACAATCCGCTATACCGACGATAGCAGCCGCATCCATTTCCACACCTCGCCGTTGGATATTGCTTTGAGCGGCAATCTCTCTGCCGCCCAAACCGTCATCGACACGAAGGTATCGGCAGCGGACATCACATTCGTAAGCGACAGCACGACGCTCGCCAAGGGCATCACTGCGACGCTTACGGCAAAAATCGATGCCGACCTGCAAAACAACAAATACACTCTGTCGGACAATCTGTTGTCGGTCAATGCGGTCAAAGCGCGGTTGAACGGTTGGGTACAACTTGCGGGCGAGAATATCGACACCGATCTTTCGCTCGATTGCTCGGGCAACAATTTCAAGGATATACTTTCGCTCGTGCCGGCATTCTACACCAAGGATTTTGCCGATTTGACCGCTACGGGCGACGTGTCGCTGACGGCATGGGTACGCGGACGCATGACCGCCGATACCTACCCTGCTTTTGCGCTCGATGTGAAGGTTGCCGACGGCTCGTTCAAATATGCCGCACTGCCCAAATCGGTCAACGGCATAGCATTGCAGGCGAGTGTCCGCAATTCGGGCGGCTCGCTCGACGACACGATAGTCGATGTTCCGTTGTTCCTCGTTTCGTTCGGCGGGCATACAGTGTCTGCCAAAGCATTGGTGGCAACGCCGTTGAGCGACCTTGCCTTCAAGGCCTCTGCCAACGGCAAAATCGACCTCGGCGCAATCAAGGAGGTATATCCGCTCGGCGACGAGATGACGCTCAACGGCATCATCACAGCCAACGTCAGTGCAGCGGGACGCATGTCGCAAATCGAGAAACAGGCATTCGACAAGATGCAGGTTTCGGGTTCGGTCGGCATCGAGGGCATGGCCGTAAAACTCGCCTCGTTGCCCGCAATCACAATCGACGATGCCTATGCAGCAGTATCGCCCGCAACTGCCACGCTCGATAGGCTGAATGTCAAGGTCGGCAACAGCGACATTGCGGCAAAAGGCTCGGTTTCGAACTATTGGGGCTATATTTTGCAGAATAAGACGCTCTCCGGCTCGCTTACCGTTCGTTCGGCTCTGTTGGATTTGAACGAGATTATGGCGGCCATGGGCAACGATACGGCGGAGGAGACGGAGCAAAACGAGCCGACGGAGCAGCCGACGGCAACCGAGCCGAATGCGGCAGAGGCTTTGAGCGTCGTCGAGGTACCGAAGAATCTCAATCTGCGGTTGGACAGCAACTTCGACAAGGTACTGTTCGAAAAGATGGTCATCGACAATCTCAAAGGCATCATCACGCTGCGCAACGGCGAACTGACGCTCGACCGTCTCGCTATGGAGATGTTCCGCGGCAAGGCGACCGTCTCGGCGCAATACTCGACAGCCGATGTCGATACGCCCAAAGTCAAACTCAACGCCGCATTTAGCGAAGCATCGTATCGGACGACCTTCGACCAATTGGAGTTGATGCAAGCGATTGCGCCCATATTCAAGGATATGGACGGCTCGTATTCCATGTCGCTCGATGCAGCGTTGTCGCTGGACAAGCAGATGAATCCGATTGCCAAGAGCGTAAACGGCAAGGGCAAACTCACTTCGGGCAAGTTGCAACTCGGCAACGTCAAGGCTTTGTCGGCACTCTCAAAGGCTTTGGGCGAGAACACTCTCGGCACGCTGCAAACCACCGAGCCTACATTGGTAAGTTTCACGATAAAGGATGGCGACCTTACGACCAAGCCTTTCGACATTCGGCTCGGCAAGGTCAAACTCAACCTCTCGGGTACTACCTCGCTCGACCAGACAATCGACTACAATGCCGCCATTGCACTGCCCGACAATCTGACGGCAAATGCCAAAATCGGCGGTACGTTTGCGCAACCGACCGTTCGCCTCGATACCAAAAAGATGGCGGAGCAGGCTCTTGCATCGGTCGGCATAACGCAGGAGAGCGTCAATGCCGAGTTGCAAAAGCAAGCCGATGCGCTTATCGCCGAAGCCGAAAAGGCGGGTGCGAAATTGGTCGAGGCGGCACAGGCGGAGCGGCAGAAACTCATCGATAAGACGACCAACCCTCTGACCCGATTGGCAGCCGAGAAGGCGGGCGACAAGTTGGTTGCCGAGGCGCAGAAACAGTCGGCAAATCTTGTTGCCGAGGCACGCAAAAAGGCGGATGCGCTGTTGAAACGATAGCGGTTGCCGACAACGCAAC
>CALYVN010000023.1 GCA_945494785.1 uncultured Alistipes sp. | reverse complement strand
CGCGACCCCAACCTTGGCAAGGTTGTGCTCTACCAACTGAGCTATTTCCGCAAAATGTGTTGCATTACCCGTTCGGGGGATTTGCGAGTGCAAAGATAAATCAAAAATTTTTATTGCGCAATTTTTTATCGCAAAAAAATCACTCTTTCTGCCTGATTGTTTTGCTTGGCGATGCTTGTGTGCTTATAATTAACATGTTATGCCATTCGAACAAAATGCGGTCGAGACGCATATGGCTGTATATTCGATAAAATCCGCGCTTAAAAACCTCTCCGCACTCCGCTTGTCGTCTGTCCGAGTCTTGCCATCTGACCATATTGTGCATGCCGGCATGTCGTTCGGCGGTCGGGGTGGTGCGGGTTGCGATTATGGCGGCATAAAAAATTATTATAACCCGCTTGTGCCCGCTACATGTCGTTGTGCGGGCGATTTTTGAAAATTGTGTCTGCGGTGTTGATAACTTTTTCGAACAACGATTTGCAGATATGCCGATTGTTTATATCTTTGAATCGACAAAGGTGTCCTGCGATACCGTTGCGGTGTCGGGGATTAAAAGGGAACCCTGTGAAAGTCGGGGACTATGCCCGTAGCTGTAAGTTCCGTCATGATTTTGCGCGATTGTCGTGTTGCCACTGCTCTTTCGGGTGGGAAGGCTGCGCAAAAGGAACAAGTCAGAAGACCTGCCTTTGCCGTTGCATACAGTGCAGATGCTTTCGGGAAGAAGAGTAGTCTTGCAGATATTTACGAACTGCTCGTTTACGGACGAGTTGATGTGTATCTCCTGCCTCTTTCCCGTTAAAACGAATATTTTTAACAAGTTATGGATTATGATACAGACTGTTGTAAAACGCGATGGGCGTGTTGTCGGCTTCAATCGGGAGAAGATTGCTGCCGCCATACGCAAGGCCATGCTGACCACCGAGCAGGGCGAGGACGATGCCCTGATAAATCAGATTGCCGACCGCATAGAGTTCCGCGGTAACAAGCAATCCTCGGTCGAAGAGATTCAGGACATGGTAGAGATGGAACTGATGAAATCCTCACGCAAGGAGGTGGCCAAGCGGTATATCGCATATCGCAACCGGCGCAGCATTGCACGCAAGGCGAAGACTCGCGAGATTTTTCTCGAAATCGTCGAGGCGAAAAACAACGACATTACGCGCGAGAATGCCAATATGAATGCCGATACTCCTGCGGGTATGATGATGAAATTCGCAAGCGAAACGACCAAGCCGTTTGTGGATGACTACCTGCTTTCGGAGCAGACCCTTTGGGCGGTGAACAACAACTATCTGCACATCCACGACAAGGATTACTATCCGACCAAGTCGCTTACCTGCATCCAGCACCCGCTCGACAAGATTCTTTCGAACGGTTTTGCTGCCGGTCATGGCGAATCGCGCCCTACCAAGCGCATCGAAACGGCGAGCATCATCGGTTGTATATCGATGGAGACGGTGCAGAACGAGATGCACGGCGGTCAGGCAATTCCGGCATTCGATTTCTATCTTGCGCCATACGTCCGCAAGAGTTATATCGAGGAGATTAAGACGCTCGAAAAATTTACGGGCAAAGACTACTCCTCTTTGTACGATGCGCCGATTGACGACTATGTGGTGCGCGATTTGGATGGTTTGGATGGCGACGAGCGCATCAAACAGCACGCCGTCAATCGTACGGTCAGTCGCACGCACCAATCCATGGAGGCGTTTATTCACAACATGAACACAATCCATTCGCGCGGCGGCAATCAAGTGGTGTTTTCGTCCATCAACTACGGCACCGACACCTCTGCCGAAGGCCGTTGTGTGATTCGCGAACTGCTTATATCGACATACGAGGGTGTCGGCAACGGCTCGACAGCGATTTTCCCGATACAGATTTGGAAGAAGAAGCGCGGTGTAAGTTATCTGCCTGAGGATCGCAACTACGACCTCTACAAATTGGCATGCAAGGTGGCTGCCCGTCGGTTTTTCCCGAACTTCGTCAATCTGGACGCGACGTTCAACCACCACGAAAAGTGGCGCGAGGATGATCCGCAACGCTATCTGTACGAAATTGCCACCATGGGCTGCCGTACCCGCGTGTTCGAGAATCGCTTCGGCGAAAAGACTTCGGTCGGTCGCGGCAACCTATCGTTCTCGACGATAAACATCGTGCGCTTGGCAATCGAGTGTATGGAGATCGAGGATAAGCAGGAGCGCATCGACAAATTTTTCGCCAAGTTGGACGAACTGCTCGAAATCGCCGCATCGCAGTTGTGCGACCGCTACGATTTCCAAAAGACCGCACTTGCCAAGCAGTTTCCGCTGCTGATGTCGTCTTTATGGGTCGGCAGCGAGCGACTGCATCCTGACGACACCATCGAGAGCGTCATCAATCAAGGTACGCTCGGTATAGGCTTCATCGGCTTGGCGGAGTGCCTTATCGCATTGGTTGGCAAACATCATGGCGAGAGCGAGGAGGCGCAGGCATTGGGCTTGCGCATCATAACCCGCATGCGGGATAAGGCCAACGAATTTTCGGAGCGTTACCACCACAATTTCAGTGTGCTGGCCACACCTGCGGAGGGTTTGTCGGGCAAATTTACCGCCAAAGACCGCCAAAAGTTCGGCGAAATCAAGGGCGTTACCGACAAAAAGTACTATACCAATTCCAACCATGTGCCGGTCTATTACCACTGCTCGCCGAAGCACAAGGCGGAGGTCGAGGCTCCTTACCACGATTTGACGCGTGGAGGACATATCTTCTATGTCGAAATCGACGGCGATGCCACGCATAATCCGCAAGCAATCATGGATATAGTCGATTTGGTCGATAAATACGATATCGGCTACTGCTCGGTCAATCACAACCGCAATCGCTGTATGGAGTGCGGTTACGAGGATGCGCAGGACAATCTCGAAAAGTGTCCGTCATGCGGCAGCGACCACATCGACAAATTACAGCGCATAACGGGCTATTTGGTAGGTACTACCGACCGTTGGAACAAAGCCAAACTCGCCGAACTCAAAGACCGTGTCGTCCACAAATAACGACATAATCCGTGTGCTCGACATCGTCCATGGTACATCTGTGGACGGTGTCGGTCTGCGCACCTCCATCTATTGCGCCGGTTGCGTGCATGGCTGCGAGGGGTGCCACAACCGACGGTCGTGGGCATTGGACGGCGGTCGGGATATGGCTGTCGATGAGATTTTCGCACATATCGAGGATGCGGGATTGAATGTAACCTTTTCGGGTGGCGACCCTATGTTGCGGCCGGAGGGTTTCACTGCGCTTGCCCACATGATAAAGGCGCGGACAACGAAGACTATATGGTGCTATACGGGGTATCTGTACGAAGAGTTGTTGCAGCACCCGTTGCGCCGAGCGTTGCTCGAAACGATAGACGTGTTGGTCGATGGGCGGTTTGTGCAGGCGGAGCGCGATTTGTCGTTGCTGTTTCGAGGCAGCCGCAATCAACGCATCATCGATGTTCGTCAGTCGTTGGCAGAGGAGAGAGTGGTGCTGTTTCAACCCGAGACCTGCGACATTGAGACGCGCATCGGCAGAGGGTAGAGGGCAATAATTACAGAGTGCCACGTTATTATCGCCAAGAGGGTGCGGGCATAGCCGCACAACCATTGGTCTTGCTTTTCACAGAGAGATACCGATAACAACCTTAAAAGGGGATTGTCAGATTTCCGACAATCCCCTTTTGTGTTACGACTTTGTCCGGTCTGCCTATTTCTTGGCAGGTGCAGCGGCAGCCTCAGGCTCGTCCTTGATGCCCAAGTCGGCCTTGACCAATGCTGCGATGTCCGGCAAAAGTGCTTCGTCGAAGAAGGCGAGACTCTGTGCCGACGTGTCGAATACGGCAGCATAACCTCCCGCTTTTGCGACCTTGGCAACTGCCTCTACCGCCTTTTTCTGTACAGGTTCGAACAACTCCGCCGATTTATTCTGATAATCGTTTTGTGCTACTCGCTGAAATTCGGCATAACGGTTCTGCAACTGCTCCAACTCCTGCTGTTTGAACTGTCTTACCGATTCTGCCATGGTTGCCTGATTCTTTTGAAAATCGGCAAGTTTGTTGTTGAATTCGACCTGAATCTGCTCCAACTGCTCCTGCAAATCTTTACCGAACGCTTCGAGGTTGGTCTGCATCTCCTTAAATTCAGGCATTACCGATACAATCTCCTGCATATTGACACGGGCGAATTTCTGTGCATACAACTCTGTTGCACTTACAACCAAAATCAACGCAAGAGTAACTTTGATAAATCGTTTCATAACTTGTTTGTGTTAGTTTTCTAAAAATCGGATATAAAATTATACAAAATTATTGTTTCAGCAAAGCAATGACTGCATTTGTGTGATTCACAGCGTCGGAATTGTACAAAATCGAGGCATTCGACGCCTTGTCGATGACCATTTCGCAACCGATTTCCTTGGCATACTGCTCGATGGCGGCGAAGACGCGCTTTTGAATCGGCTGAATCAACTCGATGCGCTTTTTCATTATTATGCCCTCCGAGCCGAATACCGACTCCTGATACTCTGTTGCACTCTTCTCCTGTGTGAGAATCTGTTGCTCGTACACGTTGCGCGATTGTGCGCTGAGCGATGCCTTTTGCGCCATATAGGCGTTATACAGTGTTTCCACCTCCTTGAATTTGGTATCCACGGCCGACTGATACTGTTTCGACAAATTGTCGAGCGAGGTCAAAGCCGTGTTGTACTCCTCTATCGATTTGAATATCTTTTCGCTATCCACAACGATATACTTCTGTGCAAATGCAATCCCTGCACTTGTCAGCAACAAAAGGGCGGTTACAATCAATCGTTTCATATTCTGTTAGGTTTTTGTGTGTTTTGTCGTTTACAGAACGTATTGTTGTAGCTGTTTCGTATGTCGCTAAAAATTTTGACCTATGACAAAGTGGAATTGGCTGCCGCTGCGCTTGGTGCTTCCCGCAGGAGCATCGAATCCCCAACCCCAATCTATGCCGAGCATACCGACGATAGGCAGATACAGTCTGACACCGATACCTGCCGAACGTTTGATTTTGAACGGCGAAAATTCGCGCCACGACGAGAAACCGTTACCGCCTTCGAGGAAACCGAGAACGTAAATCTGCGACGAAGGTTTGAGTATGATAGGGTAGCGCAATTCGAGCGTGTATTTGTTGTAGGCTATGGAGTACGAACTGCCCATAGGGTCGAGGTCGCCATCCTCATAACCGCGCAATTGAATTATATCGACACCGTAGATGCTGTAACCCGACATACCATCTCCGCCGACTTGGAAACGTTCGAACGGCGAAACCTTGTTTTTGTTGAAATGTCCGAGGAATCCCATCTCGGCTTTGGCCATCAACACGAGGTTTTGGTTGGAGGTCAGTGCCTGAAACCACTGCGCCTTGAACTGCCATTTGTGGAACTCTATCCATTTCCATCTCTGCTGGTCGCTGAGTGCAGGGTCGGCATATCGCTTGCCGTCCCATGCCGAGAACGGAGGCGTAATCTGCAACGATGCCGAGATGCTCGAACCACGACGAGGATATATCGGTTGATCGACAGAGTTACGCTCCAAGGCGACCCGCAACGATATCATGTTGGCGTTGCCGTTGGTCATGATGAACGAGTTGTAACCCTTCAAATCGTACCGCTGATATGCAATTTCGGTATATAGCGAGAAATAAGGGTCAGGCCACGAGAGTCGCTTGCCCAAACCAACCGCGATACCGTAAGAGCGGAAATACGATGTCGCTTTCTGCCAAATGTAGTAGGCATCGTTGGTCTCGGAGATGTGTCCCGAGATGGTCAGCGAGTTGGGTTTGCGACCGCCGAGCCAAGGGTCGGAGAAACTCAACGACAGAGCCTTGTAGTAGGTACCGTTGGTCTGTCCCGAGATTGACAGACGCTGATTCTGTCCCATTGGGTATGGTTTCCACGCATTCTTTTTGAAGAAGTTGCGTATCGACAAGTTGTTCAGCGTAATACCAATCGAACCGACGAACGTACCCGAACCCCAACCTGCCGCAATGTTGAATTGGTCGGAAGCCTTCTCTTCGAGCGGCCAGTTTATATCGACCAACTCGTTCGATACGGGCTTGATGTCGGGCATAATCGCCTCTTCGTTGAAGTGCTGCATCGATGCAAGGGTACGGATTGTCTGCATCAGCAGCGCACGGTTATACAACTCACCTGGGCGCGTGTAGAGTTCGCGTCGGATGACCTCGTCATCGACACGCATATTTCCCGAAATGCCGACGTTGTTGATTGTAAATGGCTTACCCTCGAATATCTTGATTTCCAAATCGAGCGAATCATTGCCGACGATGATTTCGGCAGGCTCGATTTGCGACATCAGATAACCGTCGTTCTGATAGAGCGACTGTACCGACATGTCGTCGGGATTCTGCTCCTTGCCGATACCCAGACGCTTGTGCATCGATTTTTTGTCGTACACATCGCCTTTGTTTACCGAGAACATTCGTTGCAACTGCTCGGTGCTGAATTTCGAGTTGCCTATCCACGTTACGTTGCGGATGTAATACTTGTTGCCCTCTTCGAGAGTGATATGTATTCCGAGCCGCTTCTCGTTGATGCTGTATATCGAATCCGAGACGACATTTGCGTTGCGATAACCTTTCGAGTTGTAGAAATCGATAAGCAACTCCTTGTCGCCTTCGAAATCCTCCTCTTTGTATTTGGTGTTCTGCCAAAACTTGATACCCGTCTTGTGCGTCTTTTTGAAGGTACGGGCAAGTCGTTTGTCGCTGAAATTGTCGTTACCCGCAAAGGTTATCGCTCCTACGCGAACGCGAGGGTTTTTCTTGATGTCGAACGTTACGTTCACACCTTGCGGAATGACCGTATCGTTTTCGATTTTGACCTGCACCTCGCAATTTCTGAAACCTTTGTCGCCGAAGTGTTTCTTGATGAGTTTGGTGTTCTTGTCGATGATGTAGTCCGAAAGTTCGTGGCCTCGTTTGAGTTTCAATTCGCCGAGCAGGTCTTTCGATTTGCCTTTCGATACTCCCGTAATAGCCCAATTTACCACGCGCGGACGCTCTTTGAGCATTACCTCCAAATCCACGCTGTCGCCCTCGATGCTTGCACCGATTTGAATGTCGGAGAAATAACGCTGCGACCACAACCGATTGATTGCATTCTGCACGAAGGAACTCGGCAGATATATCGAATCACCCGGTACAAGACCCGAAGCCGAACGCAGAATGTCGTGGTTGAGGTGTCGGACACCGTGTATGTTTACCTTGCGCAGATGATAGAGCCGACGATTCTTTTCCGTCAGATAGGGCGCATTGTCCGGCATAACGAACGTATCTTCCTCCTCTTCCTTGACTGTGTTTTGTTGTTGGCCGTTTACGTTGGCGGCCACCGGTTTGGCGTGTTCTTGGGCAGAAACATCCATTGACAGCAACAATGTTGCCGCCATTGCAAAGAGTGATGCCCTGAATATATGTTTCATCAAAACCTCTGAAATTTACACTACAATTTTCCGTATCGGCGGTTGCGTCCGGCGAACTCCTCCAACGCCTTGTCGAACTCCTCCTGCGTGAAATCCGGCCACAACACCTGCGGGAAATACATCTCGGCATACGAGGCCTGCCACAACAAAAAGTTGCTCAACCGACATTCACCGCTCGTGCGAACGATGAAATCGGGGTCGGGTATCCCTGCCGTATAGAGCGCATTCGCCACGCATCTCTCGTCGATGTCGTCGGCATGCAACTCTCCCTTTGCCGCACTCTGCGCCAAATGGCGCACGGCTGTCGTTATTTCGTCGCGCGACGAGTAGTCGAACGCCAACACGAGCGTCAGTTTGTCGCCTTCGGCTGTCTGCTGCTCTATCCTATTCAGATGCTCCGCCACCTTGTCCGAAAAACGGTCGCGTCTGCCTATTATCCGCACCTTTACACCCTGCTTTACAAGGTCGGGCGTCTCTCCGATGACACATTTGCAGAACAACTCCATGAGTGCCGACACCTCCGTATCCGGACGCCCCCAATTCTCGGTGGAGAAGGCATAGAGCGTCAGATACTTCACTCCGTTGCGCACGGCGGCCTTGATGCTTGCACGCACAGCCTCCACACCGGCAATATGGCCTTCGTAACGCTCCTTGCCGTGCAGTTGCGCCCAGCGACCGTTACCGTCCATAATTATCGCGACATGCGTCGGTGTACTCTTCGAATTATTCATATAATTCGCAAATATACGGTTTTTTCTTATAAAATGATGATTTTGTCCGGATATTTGTCGCTGTCCGCTATCTTGCATCCAAGCCCCACATCATCTTATCCCGTAACGTATCATAAAACGAGATATTGTGTCGAACGGCCAAAGAAATGCGCCGAGAGGCTTTTTTTACGACAAACTTCGCATGGTCGGCTATTTGGAAAGTGCGATTGTCTATTGATATTGAAGCGGCATTTCCGCGCGTATGTACGGTCAGTTCGATTTCGCTCGAATCGGCCATCACAATCGGACGCATCGTCAGGTTGTGCGGCGAGAGCGGTGTCAATACCATGCTCGGACAGGTCGGCGCGATAATCGGACCTCCTGCACTGAGCGAATAGGCGGTCGAGCCTGTCGGTGTCGAGACGATTACTCCGTCGCCGTTGTATGTCGATACCCTCTCTCCGTCGATTGATGTCTCTATCGAAATCATCGTCGCTCCGAGTCGCTGAATCGACACCTCGTTGAGGGCGAACATCGATTGTTGTATCCCTCCGATTTCGCCCTCTATGCAGAGCATTGTGCGAGGTTGCAGATGCAGCGACCCCTCCGCTATCGAGCGGAATACGTTGTCTATCTCGCTGCGCGGAGCAAGTGCCAAAAAACCGAGACGTCCCGAATTGATACCCGCTACCGTGCAATCGCGACCGTCGAGCCGCCTGACTCCTTCGAGCAGCGTTCCATCGCCGCCGTAACATACCATAACTGCTTCGGCAGGCACTTCTCCCACCGTGTCGCCGTATATCTGTTCGGCTGTGAAGGTGCAACCAGTGAGACTCCGTACCGACTCGGCGAACTCTCTGTTTATGACAAATTCAAAGCCGTTCCGTTCGATTGCGGCGAATATGCGGGCTATATCCTCTTTGTGCGGAACGATGTCCGCTCGCGAAAAAAGTATGATTCGCATCTGACTTAATTCCGAAAATATAATTAACTTTGGCACAAATATAAGCAAATTATGACAAAATTAAGTGTCAATATAAACAAGATTGCGGTGATTCGCAACTCGCGCGGAGGCATTTTGCCCGATGTCGTCAAGGCAGCCGAGGCAATCGAACGTTTCGGAGCCGACGGCATAACCGTCCATCCGCGTCCCGACGGTCGTCATATCCGCTACGACGACGTGCGTGCGTTGTCGCGTGTGATAAAGACGGAATTCAATATCGAAGGCAATCCGATTCCGAGTTTCGTCGATTTGGTCTGCGATGTGCGTCCTACGCAGGTTACGCTTGTACCCGATGCTCCCGATGCCGTAACGTCGAATGCCGGCTGGGACACCGTTGCCAATCGCCGGTTTCTGACTCAAATGTGCCGCACGTTCCACGATGTGGGGATTCGGGTTTCGATATTTGTCGATGCCCTGCCCGAAATGGTCGCTGGTGCAAAAGAGTGCGGCGCCGACCGTGTGGAACTCTATACCGAAGCCTATGCGCGAGGCTTTGCAGTCGATGGCGACAAGGCTGTTGCGCCGTATGTCGTTGCTGCCGAAACGGCGCGGGAGTGCGGTCTCGGGCTGAATGCAGGGCACGATTTGTCGCTTGAAAATCTCCGATATTTCATCTCGCGCATACCTTTCTGCGACGAAGTTTCGATAGGCCATGCCCTTATCAGCGATGCGCTGTGGTATGGTTTGGAAAACACTGTGCAGATGTATCGCCGTCAGTTGCTGCTTAATGATTGATATGGCTGTCGAATCGCTCTCCCTGCCTGTGTTCAAACGAATTTCGCGCCTTGCCGACGAGCGGGGCGTGCGGGCTTTTGTCATAGGCGGCTATGTACGCGACTACTATCTGTACAGGCCGTGTACCGATATCGACGTGGTGGTCGAGGGCAGCGGAATAGAGATGGCAGAGGCTTTGGGCAGAGAGTTGCACACGAAGGTCTCGGTATTCAAAACTTTCGGTACGGCCATGCTGCATGCCGACGGCATGGAGGTCGAGTTTGTGGGTGCGCGTCGCGAGTCGTACTCGCCCGATTCACGCAAACCGCATGTCGAGGACGGCTCGATAGAGGACGACCAGCGTCGGCGCGACTTTACGATAAACGCCATGGCTTGGTCGCTCAACAGTGCCACTTTCGGCGAGTTGGTCGATCCGTTCGACGGCATGTACGATTTGGAGGATTGCATCATCCGTACACCGTGCGACCCCGACATCACATTCTCCGACGATCCTTTGCGAATGATGCGCGGTGTGCGATTCGCTGCGCAGTTGGGGTTCGACCTTGCACCCGAGACGTTCGATGCGATAAAGCGCAACCGAGAGCGTATCGGTATCGTGTCGAAAGAGCGCATCATTACCGAACTCAACAAGATAGTCGCTTCGCCGGTGCCGTCGATAGGCTTCGAACTGTTGGAACTGACGGGTCTGTTGGAATTGATATTTCCCGAACTGCACAACCTGTGCGGCGTGGAACGGCGAGGCAACCATGCCCACAAAGACAATTTCCGCCATACACTCAAAGTTCTCGACAATGTGGCGCGTCGCAGCGACGATTTGTGGTTGCGTTGGGCTGCTGTGATGCACGATATCGCCAAGCCGCAGACCAAATCCTACAATCCGCAGACGGGGTGGTCGTTTCATGGCCACGAGGTACTCGGCTCGAAGATGGTGCCTGCCATTTTCCGCCGAATGAAACTGCCGATGAACGAACACATGAAGTTCGTGCAGAAGATGGTCTTTCTTCACCTACGGCCGATAATTCTTTCGGAGTATATGGTAACCGATTCGGCTGTGCGCCGTCTGCTGTTCGAGGCAGGCGACGATGTCGAGGCTCTGATGACGTTGTGCGAAGCCGATATTACTTCGGGCATCGATGCCAAAGTCAAACGCTATATGGCCAATTTCGAATTGGTGCGCCGCAAGATGAAGGATTTGGAGGAGCGCGACCGTGTGCGCAACTTCCAACCGCCGATTACTGGCGATATAATTATGCGCGAATACGACATCGCTCCGTGCAACACCATAGGCGAAATCAAGGAGATAATCAAAAATGCCATTCTGGATGGCGAGATTCCCAACGAATACGATGCTGCACACGCCATGCTCGAACAGTTGGCTGCGGAGCGCGGATTGAAAAAGCGGGAGTAATTACCCTTGCTCTATTCCCTTACGATTTTTACTTCGCCCTCTTCGCCGAAAGCGATTATCGAACTCGCTTTGCCCGTGGGCTTACCCTGAAAGCGCGGATTGACGACGAAATCGACGCCGTCGATTATCTCGCGAGCGACCTCTGCGAGGCTTTTGGGCGTCGGCTCGCCCGATATGTTTGCCGATGTCGAGACTATCGGCTTGCCGAATTTGCGCAACAATCGGCGACAAAACTCGTGGTCGGGTACTCGCACGCCGAGCGTTCGCTCTTCGGGTATCAGATTGTCGGCCAATCCTTCGGCACCGGGCAGAATCAGCGTCAGCGGTTTGGTTGCCATCTCCATCACCTCGAATGCTATGCGCGGAGCCTTGTTCACATAGCGCACCACCATATCTGCCGATTCGCACAATACGAGCATCGAGTGTTTGTTCTCGCTCCGTTTGAGCGAGTAGATGCGTGCCACGGCATCGGCATTGGTCGCATCGCATCCTATTCCCCAAACCGTGTCGGTCGGATACAATATCAGCCCGCCTTTGCGCAGAATCTCCAATGCAAGTTCCGTCTCCCTTTCCATTGTTTTGCAAAATTTCGGACAAAAGTAATAAAATTTGCAATATATTGCGGTCTGTGCGAATAATTTGCTAATTTTGCGCTGCAAAATGTGAAAATGACAAAATACGATTATAACTATGGGAAGAGCATTTGAATACCGTAAGGCGCGCAAGTTGAAACGTTGGGGACACATGGCGCGTACATTTACCAAGTTGGGCAAGGAGATTGAAATAGCAGTCAAGGCCGGTGGTTCGGACCCTTCGGGCAATACCCGTCTGCGTATTCTGATTCAGAATGCCAAGGCGGAGAATATGCCGAAGGAGAATATCGAGCGCGCAATCAAGCGTGCCACCGAGAAGGACGCAGCCGATTACAAGGAGGTCGTTTACGAAGGATACGGCCCTCATGGCGTGGCATTCCTCGTCGAGACCGCAACCGACAACACCAACCGAACGGTAGCCAACGTGCGCATGTATTTCAACAAATGCGGCGGTACGCTCGGCAACTCTGGCAGCGTGGCATTCATGTTCGAACATAAATGCGTGTTCAAGTTCAAGACTGCCGATACCGATCCCGAGGAGTTGGAGTTGGAGATGATAGATCTCGGAGTGGACGAGTTCTACAACGAGGAGGACGGCATTACGGTCTATGCTCCTTACGAGGCGTTTGGTGCGATACAGAAGTGGTTGGATGACCACTCGTTCGAAATCGTGTCGGGCGAATCGGTGCGCATCCCGACCGATACCAAAGAACTCGATGCCGAGGGCCGCGAGTCGGTCGAAAAGTTAGTCGAGAAGTTGGAAGAGGACGACGACGTGGTCAATGTTTACCACACCATGGCCGAGTCGGATTCCTATGCAGAGTAACAGCCGTTCGGCATAAACGGAGGGGTATAAACGAGGCGCGTTATAATTGCAGTTTGCCACGTTACTGTCGAAAATAGGGCGCGGTTGTTTGTATTGAACAAACCCTTGTCGCCCTGCTTTGCAAAGCCTTATATATCTAAATGGGTTGTGTCATCGACACAACCCATTTAGCGTATGACCGCATGCCTTATCGGCTTCGGCTAACATCTATTGTTTTCTGCTTTTGCCGGCAAACCATTGCCAATGCCGTTTGATATGCCACAATATCAGCACTGCGAATACAAAGCCGATTTTCCCATGTACGCCGCCGATGCCCGTATGTCCGTGTATCAGCCACTGCGGAACGCAGACGAGACCTGTTGCGGCCGTCAGCAGAAAGACGACGATTGTACATTTGAAACCTTTGGCGTGGTGTTGTCTGAAACGGTTGTACCAATCGCCGACATTTTTCCAATTCAGTTTGACGTGCCATACAATCAATGCGAGCAGCAGAATGGCCGAGATTGCGTGCAGAGATGTCCATGCTGCGCAGCCGATTCCGCAGAAAGGCTTGCCGTGCAGACACTCCAATAATATGCCGCTTGCTACGACAATCGGCAAAACTAGCAGCAAACTTTTGTTGCAAATCGATAAATGTGTTTTGTTCATCTTTGCGATACTTCGGTACTGTTGCAAAGGTATCGCTTTTTTTGTATATTTGCGTATATGGCGGACGAGCGGTTGCAGTGTCGGGCAATCTAAAACCCGAAATGCAACAAAAAAGAGTGAAAAAAGCGTGGTCTCACACGGTAAAAGCCGAAAAAAATATATATTTGTAACAGAAAAACAAACCATTAAAACCATAACAACGATGAAAATTACCTTATCTGCCGTCAAGAGCCTGCTGGTTGTCGGTACAGCGGCATTGCTCTGCATGCCTTCGGAGGCTGTGGCAAAAAAAGAGAAAATTTCTGACCCGCGTTTGAAGGCTGTGCAATCTATGTCCAAGTCGGTCAAGGAGACGCAATTCGTGGTCAAGGGTGCAACACTCGCAACGGCTCATCGTGCCGTGCAGGGTTTCGACATCACGGAGGACGGAACGCCTTGGTTCTCGCAACCGGGCAATATCGGCAAGAAGCAACCGGGTTTGACCAAAGTGCATGAGACCTATATAGTCAAAGGTACGGGTCGCAACAAGCAGAAGATGACTTTGCGCTATTTCGGCAACGGTACGGGTATGGCTGTCGAGCATGCCGAAGACGGCGATTACATCTGGATAGGCTCCAACGGTACGAAGTGGCACGACCACTACATGCGTACTCGTTCGGTGTCGCGTATCCCTTACAATGCCGGCACGGAGTTGAACGAGGGCTATGCGGGCGAGACCTATTTCATGGGCGGTGCGCGTTACTGCTATCCTGCAATCAACGTAGCCGACGACATCCTTGCCGTGGCAACGTCGAATGTGGGCAACGTAACCATCAACATCTATTCGCTCAAAGAGGCTCGCGAACTGCCGAATACGAACATCAAGATAAAGACCGTATGGAAGGGCGAGAATATCGGCGAGGAGCAGGAGACGGTCTCCCGTACGGAAAACATCAAGGATTTGGAATCGCTCGACCCGAAGGCGAACTTTACGATTTACAAGCCCGAAAAGGAGAAGGCCAACAAGGCAAAGGATGTCAATTCCTACAACTTCCGCGGCTTCGATGTCGATAAGGACTATGTCTATTTTCTCGAAGGCGAACACAACAAGGGTAAGGCCGAGAACGGTCCTTCGGTTGCATATATCACCGTCTTCGACCACTCGGGCAAGGTGGTGCTGCCTCGTCGCCGCATCTCTGTCATCGGCGACGGATATATTTTGAATACGCTCGGTCTGACTTCGACGGGCTATGCCGACATCGAGGGCGTGAAGGTGCATAACGGTAAGGTCTATATCGTCTTCTCGACCTACGGATTGAATAGTAAGAACAAGAACGTGCATCGCGCCAGCGTTGTGGTGTACGAATAGCGACAACGGCGTACCGGCTGCGTCGTCGGCAACGCATATATGATGGAAACAGATGTGTCTTTGCGGCACATCTGTTTTCGTTACGGGCGAGGCTGTTGCGGCGCGATACCTATGTATATTATAGTGCCGACGATTGCGCACGGAGGCGGTGTGTTGGGTAGAATGCGGATTTTTATGCGTAAAAATAAAATATCTTGCAAATTACAATTTGCTTGTGCAGGGGCTCGGAGGGCGTTCGGGCGGAGCGTATGGCGACAGAAGGAATAAATATGCCCGTGTTTTGCAAAACCGTGATTTTTACCCGATTTGCACTATGTCGCAATCGTCGGAAGGTGTCGCGACAATGGTTGCCGACGGTAGAAATACCCCCGTTGCGTATATAAAAGATTTCGGCGGCACTCCGAACCGCAAAATTACGGCTTGCAGCGCGATTTCAAAGGGAAAAGCCGATACGGAAACATTATTTATTAAAATATTTTCATTATATTTTGAAAGATTTTAGTCATAAAAAGTTGCGAATCAAAAGCAAAAACGGATAATTTTCGATATAACAGACACAACGGCGTATTTTTATTCATAAATTATTTGGCTGTGGACATATTTGTTCATACCTTTGTATCGAATTATCCAAAATGTATAACAACTAAATTTAATGCTTATGGTAAGGAAAATTGTACTATCAATTGCTGCCATTCTGACTGTTTGCGGTTTTGCCGCAGCGCAGAATCTGTCAGTATCGGGTACGGTTACCGCAGCGGACGGAAGTCCTATCGCCGGCGCGACAGTTGTCGTGGAGGGGACATCGATAGGTACTTCGACCGATATTCGCGGTCATTATACCCTGACTGCTCCAGCCCACGCCAAACTCGCCGTGTCGTTCCTCGGTTATGAGGATCAGGTACTGCCTGTCAACAACAAGACGGTCATCAACGTCGTGTTGAAGGAGAGTGCTCACGGAATCGACGATATCATCGTCACGGCGTTCGGTGCAGCCAAGAAGGAGGCTTTTACCGGTTCGGCTAAGGTCATCAAGGCTGAGGAGTTGACCAAGACGCAGTCGTCGAACGTAACGGATGCCCTTGTCGGTAAGATTGCCGGTGTGCAGTTCACATCGCCTTCGGGTCGTCCGGGTTCGGGTCAGACTTTGACTATCCGCGGTTACGGCTCTATCAACGCCCTCAACGACCCTCTGTGGGTTGTCGATGGTGTGCCGTATGACGGAGATATCAACAACATCAACGCTGCCGATATCGAGTCGATTACCGTGCAGAAGGATGCCGCTTCGAACGCATTGTACGGTGCTCGTGGTGCCAACGGTGTCGTTATGGTTACGACCAAACGCGCCAAGGTCGGCGAGGCTCACGTTACAATCGATGCCAAGTGGGGTGTCAATGCACGCGGTCTGCAAAAGTACGATATCATCGAGGATCCGGGTGAGTTCTACGAGTTGCACTACAAAGGTTTGTACAACAAATATACTCTCCGCGACGGTCTCAGTGCGAATGCGGCGTATGTTGCAGCCAACAACCTGCTGACTTCGACCCAAGCGGGCGGTTTGGGTTACAACGTCTTTACGGTGCCTGCCGGTCAGAACCTCATCGGTACCAACGGTCGTTTGAATCCGCTTGCAAAGCATGGTCGCGTTGTCAATTTCAAAGGTCAGGACTATATGTTGAAGGCCGACAACTGGCTCGACGAAATCTACAAGTCGTCGTTCCGTCAGGAGTATAACGCAAGTGTTGCAGGTGCAACCGACCGTTCGAACTTCTACGCATCGTTCGGTTATCTGGACAACAACGGTATCATCAACGGCTCGAAGGCCGAGCGTTATACTGCCCGTCTGCGTGCCGACTATCAGGCGAAGAAGTGGCTGAAAATGGGTGCCAACATGTCCTATACCCACTTCAAGTGGCTCAACGGTAACGACCCTGAAGATGAGGGTGAGAGCGACGGTGGTAACGCATTTGCAACCGCTATCAGTATGGCTCCTATCTATCCGGTATATATCCGCGACGGACAAGGCAACATCATGCGCGACAAGTACGGTATGAAACTGTACGATACGGGTGATGGCCGCAACGGTGGCGCACTGCGTACCAACGGTGGTATGAGCAACGACTTGCAGGATTTGCAACTCAACAAGTATATTAGCGAGGGTAACGCATTCTCGGGCAACGGTTTCGTGGACATCAACATCTACGACGGTCTGAAAGTTACCATCAACGGCGGTGTTACGGTTGACGAGACCCGTTCGACCACTGCACTCAATCCGTTCTACGGTCAATTTGCCGAATCGGGCGGTTTGATTCAGAAGTCGCACGGTCGTACAATCGAGTACAACCTCCAACAACTCATCTCGTACAACAAGACGTTTGCCGATGTACACACTCTCGACCTCTTGGTAGGTCATGAAATGTACAACAGGAAGGTTTACGGTTTGTCCGCTTCGAAGACCAAGATGTTCTCTGCCGACAACCTCGAATTGAGTTCTGCCGTAATCGACGGTGCAAATTCGAGTTCGTCGATGTCGGAGTACAACAACGAGGGTTACTTCTTTCGCGGTCAGTACAGTTACGACAACCGTGTCTTCGTCAGTGGTTCGTATCGTCGCGATGCTTCGTCGAGGTTCCATCCGGATCACCGTTGGGGTAACTTCTGGTCGGTATCCGCTGCATGGCTTATCAACAACGAGAGCTGGTTCAATGCCGATTGGGTAAATCTCCTCAAAATCAAGGCATCGTACGGTTCGCAGGGTAACGATAACATCTCGTCGTACCTCTATACCGACTACTATTCGATTGAGAACGACGGTAACGGTGGTGTTACCACGGTATTCGCCCGCAAGGGTAATCCGAACATCACTTGGGAGACCAACTCCAACCTTAACGTAGGTGTCGAGTTCGGCTTCTGGAACAACCGCTTGTCGGGTAGCGTCGAGTTCTTCAACCGTAAGACTACCGACATGTTGTTCGACCTCCCTACTCCTACCGAGGCAGGTTATACGTCGTTCTACACCAACGTCGGCGATATGGTCAATCGCGGTATCGAAATCGAGTTGAACGCCGACCTTATCCGCACCAAGAATGTGGTATGGGATTTGTCGCTCAACATGACCCACTACAAGAACAAGGTAACCAAGTTGCCTGAGGAGTACAAACTGAACACTTCGTGCGACGGTACCACGCAGGGTCTTTACAAGAGCGGCTCCGCATACTTCCGTTCGGAGGGCAAATCGTACTTTACGTTCTATGTTCCTACCTATGCAGGTGTAGATCCTAACACGGGTAAATCGTTGTGGTACACCTATAAGGATGTTACCGATGCGACTGGTAATAAGATTGGCACGGAGCGTGTAACGACCGACAACTACTCGACTGCTTCGCAGCATGGTCGCGAGTTCCACGGCGATGCGCTTCCGAAACTCTACGGTGGTTTCAACACTTCGGTTCGTTTCTACGGAGTAGATCTCTCGGCAACCTTCACCTACCAGATTGGCGGTAAGGTTATCGATTCGGGTTACCAAATGTATATGGCTGTTCCGAGCGGTACTTCGACGGGCTTCACCTACCACCGCGATCAGTGGAAGGCTTGGTCGGCAGAGAATACCACCTCGAACATTCCAAGTTTCACTTACGCCGATGCTAACGTGAACGGTACTTCGGACCGCTTCCTCATCGACGCGTCGTATTTGAGCATCCAGAACATTACGCTGGGTTATACGCTGCCTAAGCGCATCACCCGTAAGTTCCTTGTCGATAGCCTTCGTATCTACCTGACCTGCGATAACGTTTGGTTCTTCTCAAAACGTCAGGGTCTCGATACCCGCCAGTCGTTCACAGGTGGCTCGAACCCTTACTACTACGCTCCGATCCGTACATTCTCCGGTGGTGTAACCATTACGTTCTAATTTGAATAAAGACAAGATATTATGAAAACGAATATATTGAAAACAGTCACCGTGATTCTCGGTGCATCGGTTGCCTTGTCGGGTTGTATCAAAGAGACTTTTCCAGAGGGAAGTTACGTTACTCCCGATCAGATTCAGGAGTCGCCTTTTGCACAGGACGGTCTCTTGGCTTCGATTTCGACGATATTGATTACCAACTATGTCGGTATCGGCGAACACTTCGATTTCGGTTATCCGAGTATTTTCGGTGCAACCGACCGTTTGGCGGGCGAGGTATTCCCTGTCAGCGGCAACCTGCCTGGTGGTAACCAATACTACGATCGCTGGCAAGGTTATCTCTACCCGTACTATTCGACAGGTTTGGCGGCCACGGGTTATTGCGCGCCGTTCTTCTATCTCAACTACTACAACTTCATCAAGACCGCAAACGATGTCATCGACACCGTCGGCGAGGCGGAGGCTACCAAAGAGTCTCGCGGTGTAGCCAAAACGTTCCGCGCATCGTTCTACCTCGATTTGGCTCGTCTGTACGATCCGTTGTTCGCAAAGGCTCCGGAGCGTCCCGAATACGAGGAGCAAGTAGTAGCCGAGAACATCAAGGAGCATACCGTGCCTATCGTATTCGGCAGCACTTCGCTTGACGAGATGAAGGACAATCCTCGTGCTACTCGTGAGGAGATATTTACTTTGATTTTCAGCGACCTCGACGATGCCGAAGAGTGCCTCGCCAACTATACGCCTGCAACCAAGAGCCTCCCTTCGTTGGCTGTCGTTTACGGCTTGAAGGCTCGTGCTTACTTGTGGCTCGGCGGTTTCGACAATCAGTACGATAACATCCCTACGGGCGAAGCGGCTTACCGCAAGGCTGCCGAATATGCTCGCAAGGCCATCACCGCTTCGGGTTGTACGATTATGAACGAGGCTCAGTGGACAGACCCTATCACGGGCTTCAACACCGTGAACGGTTCGTGGATGTGGGCGATGATACAATCGACCGACACCGTGCTCAACAACCTGCTCTCGTGGACGGCCCACATGTCGCCGGAGGCTATTTGGGGTTACGGTTACGGTGCACAGCCGGGTATCTCGGTATTCAGTTATCAGCGTATCAATTCTGCCGACTTCCGTCGTAAGGTATTCGTAGGTCCCGACCGTTCGTATGCGGCAATCAAGCCTTATACCAACCTTACCGAGGACGAGTTCAAGACCATCGCTCCGTATGCTTCGTTCAAGTTCCATACTCACAATGGCGAGAAGAACTCCTATACCATCGGTAACGTAACGGATATTCCGATTATGCGTGTCGAGGAGATGTATCTGACCGAGGCTGAGGCTCAGGCTCACTACGATATCGCTGCTGCGAAGGCTTCGTTGAACGCCTTCATGGCCAACCGTGCTCCGGGCTACTCCTGCCCTGCGGCTGCTGTTACGGCAGAGGCTGTTGCAGAGGAGTGCTTGTTCCAAAAGCGTATCGAGTTCTGGGGTGAGGGTATCGTATTCTATGATATGAAGCGTCTGAATATCGGCATGCAGAATGGCAATGCGGGTACCAACGCTCCGTCTATGGCAAAATACACTACCGACGGTCGTGCTCCTTGGTGGAACTGCGTGATACCAAGTTCGGCGGTTGACCAGAACAAGGCCTTAATCGGCAACAACAATCCTGACCCGATCAAGACGGTAAAATCAAAAGAGTAACATTTAGGATTATAAGATTATGAAAAGAGTAAAATTATTATATTTGGCTGTCGTCGCTTTGTTGGCCGGTGCTGCGTTCACTGCCTGCAACAACGGCGATTATAAAGCCGGTCCTGCCGCAACAGGTCAGCAGGTCTATTTCGATGAGGGCAACTCTACCACATTGAGCATCGGCGACGAAGTTACGTCGTTGAGCATCGCTCTGCACCGTGTGGCAGATGCCGAGCCTCTGTCGGTGGCAATCCTTTCGGAGGTCAGCGAGGGTGCCGAGTCGCTCTTTACCATCCCTGCATCGGTCGATTTCGCTGCGGGCGAGACCGATAAGGATTTGGTGATAGCAATCGATCGCGCCAATCTTGTCGATGGCGAGGAGTACAAAATCGACCTTGCCGTTGCAGACGACACTTTGACCACCCCTTACGGCTACAACCAATGGTCGCTGTCCATCACTCCGTGGCCTTGGGCAGAGTTCGAGGCCAATGACAGCAAGGGTATGTTCCGCGAGGACTGGCTCTGCGCTTTATGGAAAGTCGATAACTTGGAATACGAGGTTACCATCTACAAGCACAAGACCAAGGAGAATGTCTTCCTGTTGGTTGAGCCTTGGAATTGGTCGTATCTGACCGAGGCATTCGGTGGCAGCAAAGAGCAAATCGAGGGCGAAGGTATGGTTACCTATACTCCTACCAATATCCAAATCGACTGCTCCGACCCTAATCAGGTTATCATTCCTAAGCAGTTCTCGGGCGTTACCGATCTCGACCCTAGTTACGGCGATTACTACATAGAGACCGTCGAACCGGGTACTTTGAAGGACGGTGTGATAGAGTTCCCTACCAAGGGCTTGGGTCTGAGTTGCTTGGCTGGTGGTGCTTATGCCAACAAGAACGGTCTGTTCCGTATCGTTCTGCCGGGTTACGAGGCTGTCGATTATTCGCTTGCCGTGGCTTATGGCGGAATGAAGGTGGCTGCCGACAACGTTACTGTAAGCGCAGTGCTCGATTTCACCTGCGGTGCCGATGTAACGGGTGTGAACTATCTCCTCTTGGCGGGCGATGTTACGGCCGATGCCGCTACCATCATCGCTTCGATTGCCGACGGCTCTGCCGAGAACATTCAGGAGATTGCCGATTTCGAGGCAGGTACCACTAACGTATCTATCGAGGCAGAACTCGCTTCGGGCGTATATACCGTAGTGGCTGTTGCCAAGGATAAGGCAGGTCAGCCTGTCGTTGCAACCGCAGTGGCAGAATCGTTCTACTTCCCTGGTTTCGGTGGCGAAGCCAAAGATGTCGAGGCAAGCGCAGCATTGTACTATGTCAGCGAAGTATTGTCTCAGTATGCGGAGCAGTATCCTGACTACTCGTCGTTGGCTTACCAAATTAAAGGTTCGGAACTCAAGAGCCTGAAACGCTATGTAAATACGACCGATTTGATAGATAATGTCGAGGATTACGGTTTGACGTTGGAACAGGTGATGACACAATATGCTTCCGCAGTTTCCGACGAGGTGATTGCATCCATCAACGCCGGCGGATATGCAAATATCCTGATAAATCTGAAAGCCAATACCTCTTATACAATGGTTATCGAGGCAACCAACATCTATGGCAAAACCGAAATCATCAAGAGTAAGCCGCTCGCTACAAAAGCTTTGCCTTATGCAGGCGAACTCAAAGTCGGCGACTATGCGATGACTTATGTGGCAGACGAATCCACAACCTTCGAGAACCTGTTTACGGTTAATCCTACGGATGGCAGCGAGACCGAGTTTATCGTCGATGACTTCGGATTCGAGGATGGTACGTCGTGGTATGCGACCTACGATTCGGCAGCCGGTACTCTTACGTTGAGCGGTTTGCAGGTAGGTTACGAGGATGAAGGCAACATGTTCGGTCAATTCTTCTACTACGATACCAACAAGACGATGGTTTACGGTGTTTGCTCGTTTGCTTCGGAGGAGAGCGAAGGCGATGACCCTTGCGTAATCACCGTCAGTGCAGAGAAGGCTCTTGCGGGTCTGACTACCACTGTGGCAGTGCCGGTATTGGGCGCATCCGATGGTTCGTTGAAAGGTTATCTCGGATACTATCCTGCCGCAGGTACGACGATTGCTCAGGCAGCCGCTACCTCCGCAAAAGCGAAGAAGGCTACCGTTAAGCGTGTGAACGTGCCGTTCAGCAGCGTGAAGGCTTCGGCTGTGCCTATGCGTTACAGCAAGCGTTGGGCAAACAAGGTAACCGACGTGCTTGCCGTGCCTGCTTCGACAGGTGTTCACGGCTTGGCTGTCAAGACCGCAGTTTGCGAGCCGCTGCCAAAGGCAAAACCTATGCGCAACAAAGTCGCATTCAGTTCTTTGAACGCATGGAAATAGAATAGGGCAACCTATTCGCCAACAACCCGACACGGCTTGACCGCCGTGTCGGGTTCTATGGTCTGATGAAAGACCCATTGAAGAAACGATTTTATTTAATTGATAATTAGCATTATGCGAAAAACAGGATTCATCCGTGCTGCATTGTTGCTTTGTGTTGCAATGGCAGCCGTCTCGTGCGTCAAGGACGAGACGCAGCAGGTCTCTTCCCCCGCAATCGACGCAAGCGTAAAGGCAAAACTCGTGCATACGTCGGCAAATGCCGCAGCGGGCAGTCTGATAGTCTGCTTCGGCGACGATGCGACTAAGAGCATCGAACTTACGGCTTCGCGTGCGGGTGGCATAGCCACACGTTCGGGTGTCGAGCCAATCGATGCCGTGTTGTCGGATATCGGTGTGGTTGCGCTGCACCGCGTGTTTATCGACAATAAAACCAACTACGAGCGTCTGCGTGCAGAGGGTATGCACCGTTGGTACACCGTCGAGTTCGACGAGAGCGTCGATTTGGACAAGGCAGCCGTTGCGCTTGCCGGTCTTGCCGACATCAAGGCTGTGGAGTTTGACCAAACGCTCAAACACATCGGCAATGTCGGTCCCGCCGTGCCGCTCGCAGAGAGCGGG
>CALYVN010000022.1 GCA_945494785.1 uncultured Alistipes sp. | reverse complement strand
TGTCGAGCTCTACGGGAGAGTGCTTTGCAAACCAGTGCGCTATCACATCGAGCAGTTTGGTCGGGTGCATCTGTATATCGTCCGCCTCGAAACGGTATTTCTCGGCGATATAGTTGCCCATGGCGACCTTGTAGCCTACACCCTCGCGCAACTGCGGGAACAGCACATCGACTGCCGTATTGTCGGCATCGGCGACTATCGTATAAGGAGTGGTGCAGAAGAGGTCGATGCGATGAGACTCTTTCTCGTTACCCGTATCGTTGTATTTGGCGATTATCATATCGCGCATCTGCGCCGGAGTCATGGTCATCGTGTAGATATACGAGGAAAACGGCTCGATATTGAACAAGTCGGCCATCGACACGTCGCCCGCCGGCAACTTCGCAAGACGTATGCCGCCATAGTGGTAAAAACCTATCTGTGCGTGCATCGAATTTGCCACGAGGAAGGTCTGCATGTCGGCAAGTCCCCGCTTGTCGAGGTCTTTGCCGAGCCTGCCGATGCTGCGCAGCAAATCGGGATTGCTCTCTATCTCTGCCACCCGCGCCGCAACCGCCGCATCCTCTGCATAATCGGCAAGCGGGATGTTGCGATAATCGATACCCGCGATTTTGTTGCCCTTGAAGCGAATCGTCGTTGCTCCCACGTTTGCGAGTTTGCGACCCGTCTGCCCTATCACCGTACGACCCACCAAAGTATCGACCACATCGTGCGAATGGCCGCCGATTATCACATCGTACTTGTCGCACTTGGCAGCAAACTCGACATCCTTCGTGTAGCCCATGTGCGAGAGCAACACGAGCGCGTGCACACCCTGCTTCGCAGCCTCGACACAGGCGCACTCCATAGGGTCGGGAAATTGCAGACCAACGAACTTCGAATCGGCACCGTCGGGATGGCCGTTGTCGTAATTGGTAACCACACCGACAAAACGCAATTTGATGCCGTTGGCACTCTTTACGACAACCGAAGGGAGCGGAATATCCAATTCGGCATCGCCCACCTTACCGATATTGGCGCAAATCGTCCTGAATGCCGAATGTTTAATCGCGCCATCGAGAAACGATGCACCCATATCGAATTCGTGATTGCCGAGCGTGGCCGCGTCATAGCCGAGTTCGTTCATCAAATCGATAATCGGACGTCGTCCCTCCGCCAAATCGACAAAGGCATTGCCCGACCATCTGTCGCCCGCATCGACCAACACCGTAGGCACCGTATCGCGACACTCGCGCACAGCCTCCGCAAGACGGGCGAAATTGGCGAGATTGGCATGGATATCGTTGGTCGAGAGTATGACGACCTCACGTTCGCGCAACGTATTGCGGTAGAACATTATACCTGACAACATGACGATTGCCGACAACAAGAGCAGCAAATTTGTTCGTTTCATTTTTCGGTAATTTTATTGCTCAAAGGTATTAAAAACTTTTCTGACGGCAAACAATTTTTTGTTCGTCAAGACATTTTTTGAGTACAATACGATGTTGCCGATTGACAAATAATCGTTAATTTTGGGAAATAAATCTAAAACCGAAATGGAGAACATAATCGAAGTATTTTGCGAAAACACCTCCTCGCCTATCGAGGTGGAGATGGGTACCACGTTGGGCGAAATCTGCGCACAACTCGCCATTCCGAACGAGTATCCTTTTCTCGCGGCCTATGTGAACAACCGCATCAAAGAACTGAACTACAAAGTATATACCCCCATTTCGATTCGCTTTGTCGATGCAACCGATTTCGAGGGTTATCGCGTCTATCAACGCTCCGTCTCCTTCATCTTGCAGACGGCCATTTGGGCTTTGTATCCGCACAAGGCGTTCCATATCCGCCAATCCATAGGCGACGGCTTCTATTGCGAAATCGAGGGCTTGGAGACACTGACCGAAGCCGACTGCGCCCGTATCGAAGAGAAGGCTCGCGAGATTGTCGCAGCCGACTTGCGCATCGAGCGCGCGAAACTGCCGACCGACGAGGTTGTCGCCTGTTTCGAACACTTCGGTTTCGACGACAAAATTGCCCTGTTGCGCACACGGCAGCGGCTGTATAGCAACATCTATCGGTTGGGCGACATGGTAGGTTACTTCTTCGGTGCGCTCGCCCCTTCGACGGGCTACATCGACGCCTTCGAGGTAAGGCCTTATTACAACGGCTTCTACCTTGCCCTGCCTGCACGCAAGACACCCGGCAAGGTGGCAGCAACCCCGCAAAGCGACAAGATGTTTACCATCTTCCAGCAATACCACTTTTGGGTCGAACTTATGGGCGTACCGACCATCGGCCATGTCAATCAAAAGGTATTGCAGGGCGAAACGGGCGAACTCATCAAGGTTGCCGAGGCGGTACACGAGCGGCATCTGTCGCAGATTGCCGACAAAATCTATGCCGCCAATGCCGAGCGCGGCGTGAAACTCGTACTTATCTCGGGTCCTTCGTCGAGCGGCAAGACGACCACCGCCAAGAGGCTCGGCATCCAATTGAGGCTGCTCGGTCTGCAACCCGCCCTTATCTCGCTCGACGACTACTTTGTCAATCGCGACCAAACACCGCGCGACAAGGACGGTAAACTCGATTACGAGGCTTTGGAGGCAATCGACCTCGCACGCCTCAACGACGATTTGCACCGTTTGGCAGCGGGCGAAAGCGTCGATATTCCGCGCTACGACTTTATCACCGGCACGCGGCAGGTACGCAACGAGCCGCTCAAACTGGGTGAGAGGTCGATTTTGGTCATGGAGGGCATACACGGTCTGAATCCGAGCCTTACCCCGGGGATTCCCGACAGCATAAAGTTCAAAATCTATGTGTCGTGCTTCACCTCGGTCGCCATGGACAACGTTACCCGCATCGCCACCACCGACAACCGACTGTTGCGACGGCTCGTCCGCGACTATCGCACGCGCGGCAACGGCGCAATCGACACCCTCTCGCGTTGGGCAAGCGTGCGTCGAGGCGAGGAGCAGCATATATTCCCTTATCAGGAGAATGCCGACGTGATGTTCAACTCGTCGCTGTTCTACGAAATCTCCGTACTGCGAGCCTTGGCCGAGCCGATATTGCGCGAGATACCCGACACCGTACCCGAATACGGCGAAGCGTCGCGACTGCTCAAATTCCTCAACAATTTCAGTCCCATCGCACCCGACGAGATACCGCCGACCTCCATTCTGCGCGAATTTATCGGCGGCAGCAGTTTTAGATATTAGACGGCGACAACACCGAAAAAAAACAGGAGAGACCCGAAAAGTCGCTCCTGTTTTTGCAATCCGAAACCGCCCTTTACAAGCCCAATTTCTTGCGAATATCCTTCGGAATCGCGTTGCGGTTTACGAGGATATCCATCGTCTTATACTCGACGAATGCACGCGAGAAGTACCAATACCCTCCGTAAGGCGGACGAACATCCCACGAATTTTTAACCTTGAAGAAAGGATTGCCCTCTTGGTCGGTCGCCGTACCCATAATCACCATGCCGTGGTCGTCGGTGGTTTCGTAGTTGTCGAATGCCGTTTGACGCATCTGTTGGTCGATTTTCTTCTCCGGCACTATTTTGTCGAACGAGAACATCTCCTTGTTGCGCTCGGCCTTGGTCAGTTTGCCCCAACGCTCGGCCTCCGTTCCGCTCAAACTCTCGATGTCGGTCTCGGGCATAATCGCGATGCCTTTGTCGCGGCTGAATCCGCGCTCCGAAACATCAGCACCCCAAGCAATGGTGTAGTCGTTCGCAATGGCGTTGTCGATTGTGCGCATCAACTCGTCGAGCGGCACATTGTACATCTCGCCCCACAACCAATTATCAGGTACTTCGAGGATAAATTTCGAATAGAACGGGTGGTGCGTGAACGATGCCAACGAGACGTAATCCGACATTTTCACAGGCAACGACTCGGCAAACGACTGCGGCGTGTACTCTTTGCCCTTATAGGTAAAGGTCTCCGGCATTTTGCCGAAATAGGCGTCCAAAATTCCGTTCAAACCCGCCTGCCATGCAGTGGTCAGTTTCTTGTTCGGATTCTTTACGATGGCATCGACATAGGCTTTCAACACGGCATCCAACTCGTTGAAATGGGGTTTGTCCGTACCGTAATTCAAACCCGGGTACACCTCCTCCGGCACAATGCCGTATTTCTCTATGCCGTGTATTACGTCGTGAGCCGCTCCGCCGACAGCGAAGTTGAGCGCACCGTGCAGACGCACATACTTGACGGCCTTTTCGAAATAGATGTTGCGGACAATCCACATCTCCGCCAAATCGATCTGCTCGCCACCGGCACGCATAATCTCGTCCTCGATGAACGAGAGCGTCGAAAAGCACCAGCACGTACCGCTGCGATACTGATTTTTAACGGGAGTGGTCTTGGTTATCACCTTGACGTCGGTAAATTTGTAACCCCTCTCCGCAGGTTTCTTCTCCTCTTGTGCAAAGCCTTGTGCCGACATAGCAAGCACCAACAATGCCGTTGTAAAAATACGTTTCATAATCCTCTATTTTTTGCTTGTTGAAATTATCCGTTTGCACTCGTCGTAGGTTACCTCCTGCGGTTTTTCATTCTTCGGCAACCGGTAGTTCTTGCCCTTGTATGCGATATACGCGCCATAGCGGCCGTTCTTTATCAGCAAATCCTTGTCTTCGGCAAATGTTTTCAGCGGTTTGGATGCCAACTCCTGCTGCTGTTTCTGCGCCGCAAGTATCTCTACGGCACGGTCGTACGACACCGTATAAGGGTCGTCGCCCTTGCCGAGCGAAGCGAACGTCTTGCCCACACGGACATAAGCACCGAATTTGCCTATGCCGATTACGACATCCTCGCCGTCCAACTTGCCGACGGTGCGTGGCAGCGCAAAGAGTTCCAACGCCTCGTCGAGCGTAATGGCTTCGATGAGTTGCCCGCGTTTGAGCGAAGCATAGCGCGGTTTCTCGCCCTCTTTGACCTCAATCTCGACCATAGGACCATAGCGACCTATTCGAGCCTTGACCGTACCTCCGCTCACATGGTCGGTACCCAACACGCGCACTTGTGCGGTTTTCAAAGGCTGCGTCTCTATCGCCTTATCGACCAACTCGTGGAACGGCGCATAAAAGTCGCCTATCATCTTGGTCCACGTCAGTCGGCCGTCGGCTATGCGGTCGAACTCCTTTTCGACATTGGCGGTAAAGTTGTAGTCCATAATCGAACAGAACTGCGTCTCCAAATAGTCGTTTACGACCATGCCTATATCGGTCGGAGCCAATCTGTTTTTCTCTGCGCCGTAGTTTTCGCTCATCACCTTGTCGGCAACGGCATTGCCGCGCAGAGTCAGTTGGAGGTAGTTGCGTTTTTGCGCAGGGCGGTTCGTCTTCTCCACATAACCGCGAGTGATGATGGTCGAGATGGTCGGCGCGTAAGTAGAAGGACGACCTATGCCCAACTCCTCCAACCGTTTGACCAGCGAAGCCTCGTTGTAACGCATCGGCGGAGCCGAAAAACGCTCGGTTGCGGTAATCGCCGTATAGGCAAGAGCTTGTCCGTTCGCCAAAGCGGGCAAAACCGACGATTCGCCGGCATCGCCGTTCTGCTCCTCCTCGTTCGATTCGGAGTAGAGCCGCAGGAATCCGTCGAAACGCAACGTCTCGCCCGAAGCGGTAAATCTGTCGGTGCTGCCCGACATCTTTATCGTTATGACGGTGCGGTCGATATCCGCAGCCACCATCTGCGAAGCAACCGTCCGTTTCCAAATCAATTCGTAGAGCCGTTTCTCTATCGCCGTACCCTCAATCGTGCGACGGTCGATATACGACGGACGAATGGCCTCGTGCGCCTCTTGTGCGCCTTTGCTCTTGGTGGTATAGTTGTGTGCCGCCGAATATGCAGCACCGAACAGCGAGGTTATCTCCTCCTTGCATTTGGCAATGGCGAGCGACGACAGATTGACAGAATCGGTACGCATGTAGGTTATCAAACCCTGCTCGTAGAGTTTTTGGGCAACCGACATGGTTTGCGATACCGACATGCCGAACTTGCGACCTGCCTCCTGTTGCAGCGTCGAGGTCGTAAACGGAGGAGCAGGATAGCGTTTGACCGGCTTGCATTCGCTCTTTTCGACGGTAAAGTCGGCTGTTTTGCAACGCTCCAACATCGCCTCCGCCTCTTCGCGAGTGGCGAATTTCTGCGAATACTCCGCTTTGAAAATCGTCTTCGTCTCGTCATCGGGAGCATAGAACTGCGCAACAACCCGATAGTAAGGCACGCTCTTGAAGTTGATTATCTCCCTCTCGCGCTCCACAATCAATCTCACTGCCACGCTCTGCACCCTGCCTGCCGAGAGTGCGGGACGCACCTTTTTCCAAAGTATCGGCGAGAGTTCGAAGCCGACCAATCGGTCCAACACGCGACGAGCCTGCTGGGCATTGACCAGATTCATATCGACCGTGCGCGGAGTCTCGATGGCGTGCAGTATGGCATTCTTCGTAATCTCGTGGAACACTATTCGTTTGGTCTGTTCGACCGGCAGCCCGAGCACCTCTGTAAGATGCCATGCAATAGCCTCTCCCTCGCGGTCTTCATCGCTCGCGAGCCAAACCGTCTTGACCTGTTTCGAGAGTTTCGACAACTCGTCCACCACCTTTTTCTTGTCGGTCGGTATTTCGTATGTCGGTTTGAATCCGTCGGCGATATTTATGCCGAGTTCCTTTTTCGAGAGATCGCGTATATGACCGAAACTCGACTTGACGACAAAATCTTTTCCGAGAAATTTCTCTATCGTCTTTGCCTTTGCCGGAGACTCGACTATTACTAAATTTTCCTGCATATTTTATCTTTCTCTTTTCTCTTGATGTTTCCGTTTTCATTGCCTTTTCCACCGCTTGCCCGTATGACAAACGAAACCTAAGCGGCACACTTAGGTTTCTTCGGTTGTGTCATGCTTCGACCCTTGCCGACATTCGCTCTAGTCGCCCGTTACTTGAACAGTGTATAAGTGAGTTGTATCTGTATCGGTGCAGCATTCTCCTCGCCCGCCATGCCCTGCAACAGCGACCGCTTGAAGGTGAACGGCGAGACCGCTTCGGGACCCACATATATTGTACGCGGTGTATAACCCTTGTCGTTTTCGTTGAAGGTATATTTGCCGTCGGCACCCTTGCTAAGCGTAAGCGCGTAATTCACCAAACCCTGCATGTAGCCCGATATATCCATCACATAGCATGCACGACTGCGATTGAGATTGCCGTCATATATGCCCATAGTACCGCTCGTCTGTTCGGTCGCATAGTCGTAATCGGCGATGGCGGTCATGGTGTCGAACGACGAGAACATGCCCAATCGCCCTACCGACGCATTCAGATACGGCGTAAGCATCGCCGCATTGCCCTGCGTAACCATCCAATCGTAATCGGCCTTTGCGATATAGAGGCAGACCAAACATTGGTTGATTCCGATGGCCGAGTAACCCTTGCCGTCTATGTCCTGCTCTGCGGCAACGGCACGCAACGCATCGATGAACTCGTCCGTAAAATAGAGTTCCGTCATAGGACCTGCCATACCCTCGACCATACAGGTCTGCACCAAATCGCGCTCCGAACGGTCGATTTTCTGCGAGCCGTCGTCGGCGGCCATCTTTATATCCCTCAACGTTTTGCTGCCCGACAGAGGTTGCGACACGGCAGAATAGTCGTGTTTGATGCTGTTTGCCGACCAAGTAGGTTCCGAGAGCGAGTTGCTGAAATAGTAGGTCATGCCGACCGTATCCTTTATCAGCGTCGGGTCTTCCGGATTGCGGCTGCGACCCTCCAACGTAAAGCCCGTAAGTGCCAGATTGGTATTGAACATCGCACCGCGCTTGTCGGCAGGCACCGAACTCTCATCCGGCACGATGCACACCCCGTTGAACTTCTCAGCAAAATCGGCCTCTTTTTGATAAATCTTTTTATCCGCATTGGCATAACCATCCCATTCGCTTCTATCTTCGGGAATCAGCATCAACCTGCGCACGAAATCCCAAGTGGCACCGTTCTCCGACATATCGCTCGGGGTCAGATTGACCGAAGCCGTTGAAGGACCCGTTTTCGTGCCGTCGGGGAAGGTGAACGTAAAGAGCGGTTTCGACGCATCGTAACTCTGCGACAAATCGCAATTCACATACGCCGTCGAATCCTCGCTGTTGATGATACTGCCCAGAAGCGGTTTGTTGAGTTCGTAAATCGTGTAGCGTACAGGCACAAGCGTATCGCCGCAATAGTCGTCGATGGAGAGGTGCAGCGTCAGCGTATCGAAAATCGGAAGATACCCGAAACCGTTTGTGGTATCGGGCAGCGAGTTGCCGTACATCATCGACGTTGCGAATGCCGCCGAACGCATACCGAACGTATCGCTGCGCTCCACGCCGAAGTAGCCGTATGCCACGTTGCACGATATAAGCGAATCGGTACGATAGAGCGATGTCTCGAAAAAATGGCCTGTGCTCTCTTTGTATCGGCTCTCGTCGGCAGTGCTGTTTTCGGCATCGAAACTGATTACCTTGTTGCCTTTGAAGGTAAGATGACGCATTACCATCTTCTGGTTCTCGAGCAACATATTATATCCGAGCGATGAGTCCTCCGTAAGCGAACAGCCACCCGACAAGGCAACAGCGCATATTGCGACAATCGCAGTCAAAAATCTGCCGACACGCAGATTAGAACAAATTTTCATAGAAATTGTTGTAATTTTCATAAAATCCCTCTTCCTCCGGCGACCGATACTCCAACACCGCCTTGCCGCTTTTGCGTGCAAGGTCCAAAATTGCGGCATCGGCATTCGGCGAACCGGCAATCACTCCATCGACATAGTTCATAACGTAACGATGGATATTTTCGTATGAAGGGGTGTCGAGAATCGTTAGGTTTTCATCACCGAGTCCCTCTCCCTCTATCATCGAGCGCAGCGGAACAAGCGGCTCGGAGAATTTGTCGTCATATAGAGACAAGACGATTTTGGTATTGGCAAATATGGGGTCGTCGGCGAACATATTGCGCAGATATATCGGCGCAACAGCCGCAAACCAACCGTGGCAATGTACCACATCGGGAGTCCAGCGCAACTTCTTTACGGTCTCCAACACGCCACGGGCAAAAAATACCATGCGCTCGCCGTTGTCGTCGAAAGCGACACCATCCGCATCTGTAAGCACGGCCTTGCGGGCAAAGAAATCGTCGTTGTCGATGAAATATATCTGGATGCGTGCAGCGGGAATCGATGCCACCTTGATAATGAGTTGATGGTCGTTGTCGTCGATAATCAGATTCATGCCCGACAGACGGATAACCTCGTGCAACTGGTTGCGTCGCTCGTTGATACATCCGTATCGAGGCATGAAGGTTCTTATCTCGTTACCGCACTCCTGCATCTCTTGCGACAGATGCCTGCACAACAGCGACTGCTCGCTGTCGGCGAGATAAGGAGCAATCTCCTGACATATATAGAGAATTTTATGCTTGGACATACGCACGCCGTTTTAAGGTTTCACTTGCAAATGTAGCAAAAATTTTTCAAAGAATCAACATCGCATCGCCATACGAGCCGAAACCGTAACCCTTCTCTATCGCCTCCTTGTAAGCCCGCATGATCAAATCGTAGCCGCCAAATGCAGCCACCATCATCAGTTGCGTCGATTCGGGCAGTTGGAAATTGGCAACCATCGCATCGGCCACCGTAAATTCGTATGGCGAAAAGATGAATTTGTTGGTCCAACCGTCCTGTGCCTTAATCATGCCGTGCGTCGATACCACTGTTTCGAGCGTGCGCATTACGGTAGTGCCTATCGAGACGATTTTTTTGCCGCGCTCCTTCGCACCATTGATGCTTGCCGCAGTCTCTTCCGAAACGAAATACTGTTCCGAATCGACCTTGTGTTTCGACAAATCCTCGACATCGACCGTGCGGAAATTGCCCAATCCCGCATGCAGCGTTATGAATGCGCTGTCGATACCCTTTATCTCCATGCGTTTGAGCAGGTGTTTGGAGAAGTGCAAACCTGCCGTCGGAGCCACAACCGCACCCTCTTTGGCCGCAAAGATGGTCTGGTAACGCTCCGCATCCTCCGGTTCGACCTTCTGACGCACCCAACGCGGTAGCGGAGTTTCGCCCAAACGGAAGAGCGTCTGCTTGAATTCGTCGTAGGAGCCGTCATACAGAAAGCGCAACGTGCGACCTCGCGAAGTGGTGTTGTCTATCACCTCCGCGCCCAGAATATCGTCCTCTCCGAAATAGAGTTTGTTGCCGATACGTATCTTGCGGGCAGGATCGACCAACACGTCCCACATTCGAGTCTCGCGATTGAGTTCGCGCAACAAGAAAATCTCTATCTCGGCACCCGTCTTCTCCTTGTTGCCGTACAGACGGGCAGGGAACACCTTCGTATCGTTGAACACGAACATATCCCCGTCGTCGAAATAATCCAAAATCTCCTTGAAAATCCGATGCTCGATTTCGCCCGTATCGCGATGTACAACCATCAGTTTTGCCTCATCGCGGTTCTCCGCAGGATGGTGGGCAATCAAATCGGGATTGAAATCGAATCCGTATTGAGAAAGTTTCATATTTGATAAACCTTGAAATTTGGCGTCGCTGCATCGCCCGAAAAACAGGCGACAAATTTATTATCTTACGAAAAATCTACTGTTTTGTTTCGCACTCGGCAAGATTTTGCAAAAATTCGTCCAATCCGACGGCATTTTCCACCCTAAATTCGCCGCTTCGTGTTCTTCGCAGAGCCGTCAGATGCGCACCGCTCTCCAACGCCTCGCCTATCTCGCAAGCCAACGAACGGATATAGGTACCTTTGCTGCACTCGACCCTGATACGCAGATGAGGCAAATCGAACTCCTCGACCTCTATCGCATAGATGTTTATCGGCACTTTGCGCAGTTCGACCGTTTCGCCTGCCCTTGCGAACTCGTATGCACGGACACCCTCGACCTTTTTGGCGGAATAGACGGGAGGAGCCTGCAATCGTTCGCCCGTCAGCGAAGCCAATGCAGCCTCCACTTTTTCGCGCGTAATATGGTCGGTCGGATAGACATTGTCTATCGGATGCTCCAAATCGTAACTCGGCGTGGTTGCACCCAACATCACATCCGCAACATACTCCTTGCGCTCCGCCTGCAATTCGTCCACGCGCTTGGTCGCACGGCCTATGCAGACCAACAGCACCCCCGTAGCCAACGGGTCGAGCGTACCGGCATGGCCGACCTTGATTTTGCGGTAGCCCTTTTTGTTCAACGCAAATTTTATCTTGCGCACGACATCGGTCGATGTCCACTCCAAAGGTTTGTCGATAACGGCGACATACCCCTCCGAAAAGTTTACGTTCAGCAATTCGTTCATCGGCGGTTTAGGATAAAAGAGTACCGACCAAAGCCACCACGCCGACAACGGCACAATAGATGGCGAAATATATCAATTTGCCGCGCTTGACCGTCTCTATCATAAATTTGCACGCCAAGCAACCCGTTACGAATGCCGTCAGAAATCCTGCCGCAAGCGGTAGCGCATCGACTCCTCCGCCGAAGTCGCCCTTCGCCACATCGAGCAGGGCGTTGCCGATAATCGGAGGCAGTACCATCAAAAACGAAAACTGTGCCACGCTCTCCTTTTTGTTGCCGAGCAACAGACCTGTGGCTATCGTCGAACCCGAGCGCGACAACCCCGGCATCGCTGCGCAGGCCTGTGCCAAGCCTATGACAAAAGCATCCTTATAGGAGATATTCTCTTTCGGGCGGGGTTTGGCATAGTAGGCGAATGCCAACAACACCGCCGTCAGCAGCAGCATCGCCCCGACTACGGCGAGCGATGAGAATGCAGCCTCGATATAGTCCATCAGACAGAATCCGACCACGCCTATCGGTATCATCGAAACGACGATTTTCAGCACATAGGTCTGTTCCTCCGTCAAAGTTCGCGAAAAGAGACCGCACAACAACCGCCACACCTCGCGCCACAGCACCACAATCGTACTCAACACCGTAGCCGCATGCAGAGTCAGGCTGAACGTTACATTGCTGTCGGGATTCAAATCGGTACCGAGCAGAGCGTTGGCGATTTGCAGATGTCCGCTGCTCGACACGGGCAGAAACTCGGTCAGTCCCTGAACCAATCCGAGTATTATCGCTTGAAGCGTATCCATAATAAAGTTTTCGGTTTCGGAAATCGGCACAAAGGTACCGAAAATATGTCGATTGACAAAATTCGGCACAACGAGCCTGCGCAACCGCATCTTTTTGTTCGGTATCATATACTATTTCTCCCATCGCTGCCGTTGCTCCGATAAAAATACCTACCTTTGTACGATTTCAAACACGAACGGACATGGCCAAAATAAAGAAATTATATATCCCGACATTCGGCGAAGAGGTCGGCAACGCGGTCTCCCACGGAGTAATGGTCATACTCACACTCATCGCACTGCCGTTTGCCGCCGTATGGGCATACGCCCACGGAGGGGTACTCGACGCTGTCGGCATCAGTATCTTCGTCATATCGTTGTATTCGATGTTTGCCGCATCGATGCTCTACCACTCCATGCAGCCCGATTCCAAGCACAAGGCCGTTTGCCACATCCTCGACCACATATTCATCTATGTCGCCATAGCGGGCAGTTACACGCCCATCGCCCTGTCAGTCATCGGCGGGTGGCAGGGCATACTGATTACGGCAGTGCAGTGGTCGATGGTGCTGTTCGGCATATTTTACAAATCACTCTCGCGCAAATCGATTCCGGCAGTCAGTCTGACCATCTATTTCGTCATGGGTTGGACTGTCGTGTTCTTTATGTCGCGCTTCGTCCGCAACGCCTCCATACCCCTGCTTGCACTGATTGTCGCAGGCGGAGTACTCTACTCCATAGGCGCGGTATTCTATGCCAAAAAGGGGTTCCGCTATCATCATCTCGTTTGGCATCTGTTCATCAATCTGGCGGCAATCTGCCACTTCATCGGCATCGTCTTTTTCCTCTATTGAGGCTTCGATGCAAAATATCGGGACAAAAGATTGGTATTCCCGCAAAAAAGGTGTATATTTGTGTGAAACTATCCAAAACCCGACCTTATGAACAGAAAAGAGTTCCTCAAACGTATAGGGATGCTGACCGTCGGTGCCACACTCATCGGTGTCGATGCCAAAGGCATGCAGGCAGTCTCTGCCCTGACTTCATCCGCACCTGCGGGCGATGCGGCAACCGAGCCGTCGAAGATAGATATTCCCGTCAAATCGTTGCGTGCCGACGTTGCCCGACCGGTATCGGTTATCATAATCGGTGCCGGCAGTCGCGGTCAGACTTATGCCCGCTATGCCGCTTCGTATCCCGATGCGATGAAGGTCGTCGGCGTATCGGACATCAACACGCTGCGCCGCAATACGGTTGCCAAACGACACAAAATAGCGAAAGAGCACTGCTTCGGCGATTTCCACGAGGTCTTTGCGCGCGAAAAGTTCGCCGATGCCGTCGTTATAGCCACTCCTGATTTCCTGCACTACGAGCCGTGCATGACTGCACTTGCCATGGGTTACGACGTACTGCTCGAAAAGCCTGTGGCACAAACGGAGAAGGAGTGCAAGGCCATCCTCGCACAAGCAAAAAAATACGACCGCATTGTCGCCGTGTGCCACGTTTTGCGCTATGCGCCCTATTTTGAGGCATTGCGTCAGGTCGTGCAATCGGGTGCAATCGGCGATTTGGTCAGCATTCAGCACATGGAGCCGATTCAGTACGCGCACATGGCACACTCCTACGTGCGCGGTAATTGGCGCAGTTCCAAGCAGACCACTCCGATAATCCTCGCCAAATCGTGCCACGACCTCGACATCATCCGCTGGATTGTCGATAAGCCGTGCCGTACCATCTCTGCCGAAGGGTCGCTGCATCTGTTCCGCGAAGAGAATGCACCTGCGGGAGCCCCTGCACGTTGCACCGACGGTTGTCCGCACGAGAGCATGTGTCCGTATTCGGCCATAGACATATATGTTCGTCGCAAACGGCACCTGCGCGTATTCGATTTGCCCGACAACAAAGACGAGGCTGCAATCATGGAGAAGTTGCGCACGACAGGTTACGGCCGTTGCGTATTCCGTTGCGACAACGACCAATGCGACCACTACGTCGCCAATATGGTATTCGACGGCGGCATAACGGCAAGTTTCACCATGGATGCCTTCACGCCTTGGGGAGGTCGTCGGACACGCATCATGGGTACCAAGGGCTACATCGAAGGCGATATGGTCAAATTCACCCTCTACGATTTCCGCACAGGTCGCAAGCGGGTATGGGACAAAAAGGTCAAAGAGATTGCCGAATATCGCGGAGCGGGTCATGGCGGAGGCGATTTCGCCTTGGTGCGCGATTTCGTTCAGGCGGTTGCGGCACACGACCAATCGTTGCTGTCGAGTACCATCGATGCCTCCATCGAGAGCCACATCATGGGTTTCAAAGCCGAAAAGAGCCGCAAAAGCATGTCGAAGGTGCGCATAAAGTAACCGCCCGACAAATACAAAACGACAACGACCGCCGAAAGCGGTCGTTGTCGTTTGTAGTGGATAGGGGATTCGAACCCCTATGTCGTGCGTGAGAGGCACGTATCCTAGCCCTTAGATGAATCCACCATCATCGTTTGTGGGTGCAAAGATAGGCAAAAAATCTTATCTACCAAACAAACAGCCGAAAAAAGCAGAAAAAATTTATCGGGCGCATCGTTCGGCGATGGCTTCGGCTATGCGTTCGCCGTCGAGTGCAGCCGAGATGATGCCGCCCGCATAGCCTGCACCCTCGCCCGCAGGATATAGTCCCTCGATGTCGGGGTGCATCAGCGTCGTCTTGTCGCGCGGGATACGCACGGGAGTAGATGTGCGCGACTCCACACCGACGACTATCGCCTCGTCGGTCAGATAGCCGTGCATACGCTTGTCGAAGAAGCGAATTGCCTCGCGCAGACGCGAGCCGATAAACGACGGCAACCACTCGTCCAAGCGCGAACAGACCACGCCGGGGACATAGGATGTTGCCGGCAGCGATGTCGAAGCACGTCCTGCCACAAAGTCGGAGACCCGTTGTGCAGGTGCCGTTTGGTTGGCACCGCCATAGGTGCGTGCGGCGTGTTCCAACTCGCGCTGGAACTGCAAACCTGCAAGGTCGCCATGCTGCGGACGCAGATGGGCAAAATCGTCCAACCGAATCTCGGTAACGAAGCCCGAATTGGCGAACGGCGAATTACGACGGCTCGGCGACATGCCGTTTACGACCGACTCCGAAGCATCGGTCATGGCGGGTACGATAAATCCCCCCGGACACATACAGAACGAATAAACGCCTCTGCCGCCCACTTGTGCAACGAGCGAATAGGATGCGGCAGGCAGATACTCCATCTGCTCCGACGCATGGTATTGGATGTTGTCGATAAGCGATTGCGGGTGTTCGATTCGCACGCCCATAGCGTAAGGTTTCGCCTCCAAACGGATGCCCGACGAGTGGAGCGTTTCGTAGATGTCGCGTGCCGAATGGCCTGTGGCAACAACTACCATATCGGTCGGGAAATCCGATCCATCGACCTCGATGCCGACCACCCGACCATCGCGGAATCGGAATGCCGTAACCCGCTTGCCGAAGTGAATCTCGCCGCCCGCATCGAGGATTCGGCGGCGAATATCGGCGATGATGCGCGGCAGTCGGTCGGAGCCTATGTGCGGATGCGCCTCGTACAGAATCTCGGGCGATGCTCCATGAAACACAAGGCGTTGCAAAGCGCGGTTGTAATCGCCGCGTTTCTTGCTGCGGGTAAAGAGTTTGCCGTCCGAAAATGTACCTGCGCCACCCTCGCCGAAGGCATAGTTGGAATCTGGATTTATACCCTTGTTACGCTGTATGAGGGCTATATCCTTGCCTCGCTCGACCACCTCCTTGCCTCGTTCGAAGATTATCGGACGGATGCCTTTTTCGATAAGGCGCAGTGCGGCGAACAACCCTGCGGGACCCGCTCCGACGATAACCGCCTCGCGCTTGCCAGCAACCGACGGGTAGTCGAACGCAATCGGTGTCGGTTGCGGCTCGCGGTCGATAAAGGCTTCGAGCGTCAGATTGACCTTCAACGCTCCGCGCCTCGCATCGACCGACCGTTTGATGATACGCAGCAAGGATATATCCTGCTCGTCGATACGCAACGCACGGGCAACCTGCGCCGTATATTGCTTCGGGTCTGCCGCCTGTCGCGGAGTAAGCGTCAGTGTTATCGTTTGAGGCATAATGACAATTCTTTGGCGATTGTTCGTCGTCCGCAAAGTTACTGATTTTCCAAAAACGACAGAGTGCTTTTGTTGCAATTTCCGAAAAATTGGTTACCTTTGCCGTTACCTTATGCGGATATGGTGTAATTGGTAGCCACGTCAGACTTAGGATCTGATGCCGAAGGGCGTGGGGGTTCGAGTCCCTTTATCCGCACTTTCGTATAGCGTAATCAGCAGCGAAAATTCGCTGCTGATTTTGTTTTGAGATACCGTTTGTCCGAATGCTTGCATTCGGCTACGGATTCTCAAAACACTGCCACGATGTTCGTGGCTGGCGCTATAAAGTGCGGTTAAGGCTCTGTGGATAGGGGTTGCCGAGATAATTATATACTATTTTCAATGGTATCTCGGCGACGGCTCACGCCGTCCGAAACAGCACGCAAAAAAAGTATGGGTTATATTGTTGTTTTTGTTGCAAGGCCGATATTTCGGGGAAATTTTTTACCTTTGCATATAGACCTAAAACAACAAAACAACTGTATAAACCATGAAATCTACGACAAAAACATTGTGCGGACTATCTCTGCTGGCACCGCTTGCAATGGCGCAGAGTGCCGAAGCAAAGCAACGTCCCAACATTCTGTTCTTTTTGGTGGATGATTTCGGTTGGACCGAAACATCCCTGCCGTTCGGCGAGGAGACATACCCGAACAACATGCGTTTCCACACACCGAATATGGAGCGACTTGCAAAGAGGAGCGTGATGATGACCAACGCCTATGCCTGTCCCGTTTCGACACCTACGCGCACCGGCCTGATGACCGGAATGAATGCCGCACACATGGGCATCACCTCGTTCGTATCGCTCTGCAAGGATGTGGTACCCGATGCCATCGGTGGACACCCGGGTTCGACCAACGAAAATCTCGACGACGCCTTCGCGCATCCCGAGTGGAATCACAACGCATTGTGTCCCGTTGCTTTCCAAAACGAAGCGGAGATTTACGGGCTCAACCATACATTCTATGCCACACCGTTGCCGGAATTGCTGCGCAATGCGGGTTATCACACCATCCATGTCGGCAAAGCACATTGGGCTCCTGTCGGCACACCGGGGTCGAACCCTTACACCATGGGGTTTGTGGTCAATATCGCCGGCTCGGGTAACGGTCATCCGAAAAGTTATCTGCCCGAAGACAACTTCGGCAATCTGCCGAAACAGGGCGATTACAGTTCGGTGCAGAACATGTCGCAATACTACGGCACGAAAATCCATTTGACCGAGGCTTTGACCCGCATGGCTCTCCGCACGCTCGAACATCCGATACAGCAGAACATTCCGTTCTTCCTCTATCTCGCGCACCACGCGACCCATACGCCCGTACAAAGCGACGAGCGTTTCATACAGAAGTATCGCGATGCAGGAATGGACGAGGGCATGGCTCGTTACGCCTCGATGGTCGAGGGAATGGACAAGAGTCTCGGCGACGTACTCGATTTCTTGGAGGAGAAGGGTATAGCCGACAACACGATTATCATATTCTATTCCGACAACGGCGGTTTCAGCATCGGCAACGAGAAGGGCGGTGTGCCGCATACGCAGAATTTACCGTTGCGCGAAGGTAAAGCATCGGTTTACGAGGGAGGTATCCGCGTGCCGCTGATGTTCTGTTGGCCGGGCAAAATCAGTGCCGATACCCGCATCAACACACCTGTATCGACCGAAGACCTGTTCCCGACACTGCTCGAAATGGCAGGCGTAAAGAGTTACGAAACGGTACAGACGACCGACGGCGAGAGCCTCGTGCGCCTTGTTACCGCCGGCTCGAAAGCGGTCAAGAAGGCGATGGAGCGCGGCGAGATAACGACGCAAAAGCAGGCCAATGCCTATGTACTGCCCGAATCGGTTACGGGTATCGACCCCGAGCGCGAATTGGTGTTCCACTATCCGCATCAATATCGCTATGAGGATCAGGACGACATCGACTTTTTGAGTGCCATCCGCAAGGGCGATTGGAAACTCGTCTATCGCATGCACACCTCCGAACTCGAACTCTACAACCTGCGCGAGGATATAGGCGAGCGCAACAACGTGGCTGCCAAATATCCGCAACGGGTAGCATCGATGGCCAAGTCGCTCGGCAACAAACTGCGTGGCTGGAATGCACCGATGCCGACCGTCAGGGCAACGGGCAAGAAGGTGGCGATGCCCGACGAGTTGTAGCAAAACAACGAATAACCCAAGCCCGAAGCATATATGCTTCGGGCTTATTTTGTACATACGCGACTGTTCGCAATTATGACACACCGCCAAGGTTAAAACTCCGACGTGAAGTGAAAGCGAATGTTCGGAAATTTCTCCTGCGCCAATGCGAGAGCGTAGCCCGTATCGGCAAGGAAGACGTCGCGCCCGTGCTTATCGACAGCCATATTGGTATGTTTGCGACGTTTGAAATCGGCGAGTTGCTCGGCATCGTCGCTCTCAATCCAGCAGGCTTTATAAATCGAAATCGGCTCCCAACGACATTTTGCCCCGTACTCGTGTTCCAAACGGTACTCGATAACCTCGAACTGCAATGCTCCGACCGTACCGATGATTTTGCGACCGTTGAGCGATGAGGTAAAGAGTTGCGCCACGCCCTCGTCCATAAGTTGGTCTATACCCTTGGCGAGTTGTTTGAATTTGAGCGGGTCGGCATTCTCGATATAGCGGAACAGTTCGGGCGAAAACGACGGGATGCCCGTAAATTTGAGTTTTTCGCCCTCGGTAAAGGTGTCGCCGATTTTGAAGTTGCCCGAGTCGTGCAGACCGACTATATCCCCGGGGTAGGCAAAATCGATGACCGACTTTTTCTCCGCCATAAATGCCGTCGGCGATGAGAATTTGAGAGCCTTGCCGCTGCGCACGTGCAGATAGTTTTTGTTGCGCTCGAACACGCCCGAACATATCTTCATAAATGCTATGCGGTCACGATGATTCGGGTCCATGTTGGCGTGAATCTTAAAGACGAAGCCAGTCATTTTAGGCTCCGCAGGCTCAATCATGCGCGTTTCGGTCGTCGAAGGACGCGGCGAAGGGGCAATGCGGATAAAGCACTCCAACAGTTCGCGCACGCCGAAATTGTTGATTGCCGAGCCAAAGAATATCGGTGCAAGTCTGCCGGCGAGATACTGCTCGCGGTCGAACTCCTCGTACACCCCTTCGACCAACTCAACGTCGTTGCGCAACTGCTTGGCATAACGGTCGCCGACAAGCGCATCGAGGTCGGGCAAGGCGATGTCGTCGATTTCGACGGTCGAGGCAGTTGCCGTCTGCCGTTCGTCCGATGTAAAGAGGTTGATGTTGTGTTCGTAAAGATTATACACGCCCTTGAAGGTCGTACCGCTCGAAATCGGAAATGCCAGAGGGCGCACTTTGATTTGCAACTCGCGCTCGACCTCGTCCAACAAATCGAACGGGTCTTTGCACGGTCTGTCCAATTTGTTGATGAACACCATGACGGGCGTATTGCGCATACGGCACACGTTCATCAGTTTGCGCGTCTGCGTCTCGACACCCTTTGCGCCGTCGATGACGATGATGACCGAATCGACTGCCGTCAGCGTGCGATATGTATCTTCGGCGAAATCCTCATGACCCGGTGTGTCGAGGATGTTGATTTTCACTCCCTCGTACTCGAAACCCATCACGGAGGTAGCGACCGATATGCCGCGCTGCCGCTCAATCTCCATAAAGTCCGATGTCGCTCCGCGTTTGATTTTGTTGCTCTTGACGGCACCCGCCACATGGATTGCGCCACCGAACAGGAGCAGTTTTTCGGTCAAAGTGGTCTTACCCGCATCGGGGTGCGAAATAATTGCGAACGTGCGCCTTCTTGCTATCTCTTCCTGCAATGTCATTATTTGTCTCTCGTTTTATTTTTGAGGCGGATAATCGATATTGTAATGCAGACCCACCGACTCTTTGCACTCGCGTGCCTGTTTTACCGTCAGGTAGGCCACTGCCGTCATATTGCGCAATTCGCACAACTCACGGCACGGTTTGGTGTGGTTGTACAACTCCTCCGTCTCCTGCCAGATGATTGCCAAACGCTTCATGGCACGTTCCAGACGCAGATTCGAGCGTACTATGCCGACATAATTGGACATGATGTTCTGCAACTCCTTGCGGTTTTGCAACACCAACACCATCTCCTCCGAAGTGGCCGTACCCTCGAAATCCCAATCCGGAATACCCTCCTGAAAATCGACCTTACCGATATATTGCGCCGCATGTTTGGCTGCCAAATCGGAATAGACGAAGGCCTCCGAGAGCGAATTGGATGCCAAACGGTTGGCTCCGTGCAGCCCCGTGCATGAACTCTCACCCAAGACATAGAGCCGTTTGATGGAACTCTCGCCGTTGTAATCGACCACCACTCCGCCGCAGCAGTAGTGAGCCGCAGGACAGACGGGAATCATATCCTTCGTGATATCGATGCCGATACTCCTGCACTTCTCGTAGATGTTCGGGAAGTGGTGCCGTGTCTGTTCCGCCGGCATGTGGGTAACGTCGAGATAGACGAACTCCTCGCCGCGCATTTTAAGTTCGTGGTCAATCGACCGAGCCACCACGTCGCGCGGAGCGAGCGAACGCATCGGATGATATTTGTCCATAAACTCCTGCCCGTTCTGCAACCGCAATATGCCGCCGTAACCGCGCATGGCCTCGGTAATGAGGAACGAAGGACGCTCGCCGGGGTGATAGAGCGAAGTCGGGTGGAATTGGATGTACTGCATGTTTTTGGTAATCGCCTTGGCACGATGACACATCGCGATACCGTCGCCCGTCGCGACGACCGGATTGGTCGTGGTGTTGTAGATGTTGCCGCAGCCGCCTGCCGCAACGACCGTAAATTTGGCCAACACCGTAACTATGTCGTTGGTCGCCGTGTCGAGTACATACGCACCGAAGCATGCAAGACCTCGCGTATGGCGCGTAACGATTTCGCCCAGATGGTGCTGTGTCAGCAAATCGATTGCAAAGCAGTGTTCGAGCACCGTGATATTGTCGTTGTGCCGCACGCGCTCGATAAGTGCGCGTTCAATCTCGGCACCCGTAAGGTCGCTGTGATGCAGAATGCGATGTTCCGAATGGCCACCTTCGCGATGCAAATCGAAACGGCCGTCGGGAGTCTTGTCGAAATTCACACCCCACTCTATCAGGTCTTTCGCCGCAGCGGGTGCATTGCGCACGACCAACTCGACTGCCTCGCGGTCGCACTTGCCCGCACCGCAGACGAGCGTATCCTCGATATGTTTTTCAAAAGTGTCGGGTTCGTACGTTACAGAGCATATACCGCCCTGTGCATAGTTGGTATTGCACTCGACAAGTTCGCCCTTCGTTACGAGCGTAACGTGGCCGATGCGTGAGGCGCGCAAAGCGAAACTCAACCCCGCAGCACCCGAGCCGATAACCAAAAAGTCGGTTTTCATTGTTTTTGTAATTTATACGCGCACAAAGGTATAAATTTTTGTCCGAAGATGTTGTTAAAACATAAAAACTAATTACCTTTGTGTACAAAACCTCCCGAAGGTTTGTTTTTTTAGGACAAAAAGCATCGACTTTTCCTTACGCTTGAAAATTGGACACTTTCTTGCATAGTAAAGAGTTAAGATTGATGCCTGCGTTGTATTCGACGTGGGCAATTTACTTATATTTTACTGTGCAGGTCGTCCAATACCTCAAGCGTGAATATGAGAATTGTTCACGTCTTTTTGTCGTCATGACCGGAAATCATCTATTCACCATTAAATTCTAATCGTTATGAAGACAAAAATTCTATTTCTAGCATTGTTGGCTGCAATCGCAGTGGCATTCGTTTCTTGTTCGAAAGATGACTCGGACACGGCAAGTCCCATTGTCGGTACATGGGTAGCCAATCTGACGAACGGCGCGACCGAAACAGCAACTTTCACAAAGAAAGGAACATTCCGCACCGTTACCACCTCCGGCGGCGCATCCGTAAAAACGGAGGGTGTCTATACATACAACACCTATACGGGCAGGCTCGAACTGACTGTCGATACGAATGACGACGAATATGTGTATGTTGCCACTTTCACTGCCCTAATTTCGGACAACACCATGATTCTCATCTCCGAATCCGGCACTCGCACGCAATACACGAAGAAGTAATTTCGACCGCACTCGTCGAGAGCGATAAAAAGATAAGGCAGGATTCGAATCCTGCCTTATCTTTTGTTCGGTCTGGAATTATTTCAATTTCGGACCTGCTGCAACGAGTGCCTTGCCGGCTTCGTTGGTGGTGTACTTGCCGAAGTTCTTGATGAAGCGACCTGCAAGGTCTTCCGCCTTCTTCGTCCACTCCGCTGCGTCTGCGTAGGTGTCGCGAGGGTCGAGAATCTTAGGGTCTACGCCCGGCAACTCGGTCGGAACCTCGAAGTTGAAGATAGGAATGTTTTTCGTAGGAGCGGTCTTGATGGAACCGTCGAGGATGGCATCGATGATACCGCGAGTATCGCGAATCGAGATACGCTTGCCCGTACCGTTCCAACCCGTATTTACGAGATATGCCTTCGCACCGGTCTTCTCCATGCGCTTTACCAACTCCTCTGCGTACTTGGTCGGGTGGAGTTCGAGGAACGCCTGACCGAAGCATGCCGAGAAGGTAGGAGTAGGCTCGGTAATACCGCGCTCGGTACCTGCCAACTTGGCGGTAAAGCCGCTGAGGAAATAGTATTTGGTCTGCTCCGGAGTCAGAATCGAAACCGGTGGCAGCACACCGAATGCGTCTGCCGAGAGGAAGATGACATTCTGTGCAGCAGGAGCAGCCGAAACAGGCTTTACAATGTTGTTGATGTGGTAGATAGGATACGACACGCGGGTATTCTCGGTAACGCTCTTGTCGTCGAAATCTATCTTGCCGTCGGCAGCAACGGTAACGTTCTCCAACAGTGCGTCGCGCTTGATTGCGTTGTAGATATCCGGCTCAGACTCCTTGTCGAGCTTGATGACCTTCGCATAGCAACCGCCCTCACAGTTGAAGATGCCGTTATCGTCCCAACCGTGCTCATCGTCGCCGATAAGTTCGCGTTTAGGGTCGGTCGAAAGGGTCGTTTTGCCCGTACCCGACAGACCGAAGAAGATAGCGGTTTCGCCCTTCGAGTTGGTGTTTGCCGAGCAGTGCATCGAAGCGATACCCTTCAACGGCAAATAGTAGTTCATCATCGAGAACATACCCTTCTTCATCTCACCGCCGTACCAAGTGTTGATGATTACCTGCTCGCGCGAAGTGATGTTGAATACGACAGCCGTCTCCGAATTGAGACCGAGTTCCTTGTAGTTCTCGACCTTTGCCTTCGAGGCGTTGTAAACGATGAAGTCCGGCTCGAACTCTTTGAGTTCCTCCTCGCTCGGACGAATGAACATATTCTTTACGAAGTGAGCCTGCCATGCAACCTCCATGATGAAGCGGACAGCCATGCGGGTATCCTTGTTGGCACCGCAGAAACCATCGACAACGAACAGACGCTTGTTCGACAACTCCTTCTGTGCAATCGCCTTAACGGCAGCCCATGTTGCCTCAGATGCAGGTTTGTTGTCGTTCTTGTACTCGTCCGAAGTCCACCAAACGGTGTCCTTCGAATTCTCGTCCATGACGATAAACTTGTCTTTCGGCGAACGACCGGTGTAAACACCCGTCATAACGTTTACGGCACCGAGTTCGGTAACGACACCCTTGTCGTAGCCCGTCAGTTCCGGTTTGGTCTCCTCTGCGAACAACTGTTCGTAAGAAGGGTTGTACACGACCTCTGTCGTACCGGAAATACCGTACTTCAACAAATCTTCTTTCTTAAAAGCCATAATGTTTTGTATTTTAATGATTAACCTCTTATTCCTTATAACCTGCGGCCAATAAGACCCGCACGACCGATTACATAATGGCAGGCGTTGTCGTCTTATTTTCCCGCTGCAAATATATCGCTTTATTTTTAATTGTGAAAAAAATAACAATAAAATATTCAATAATTGCCGATTAAATAAAAACCGCAACTTTTATATTGCCGTTCGGTTAAAATTTGTTATATTTGTAGAATATGGCCGGCATTTATTTCCATATCCCCTTCTGCAAGCGTTTTTGCGGCTATTGCGACTTCAATCGCTCGCTGCGACTGCAATATGCACCCCGTGTTTTGGAGCGCATGCACGCGGAGTTGGAGACCGAACAGTCCTTTCTGCACGACAGCAAAATCCGTACCGTATATTTCGGCGGAGGCACTCCGTCGCTGCTTGCGCCGCAGACTTTGGCAAACCTTTTCGAACACACGGCGCGACTGTTCGACTGCACCCGAACGGAGGAGATAACCGTCGAACTCAATCCCGACGACATTACGACCGAATATGTGGCAGAGTTGCGACGAACTCCGATTAACAGGCTGTCGGTAGGCATACAGTCGTTCGATGATGCCGAGTTGCGCGTCATGGGACGACGACACACGGCAGCACAGGCCGAACAGGCAGTCCGACTGCTGCAAACCGCGGGTTACGACAACATCTCGATAGATTTGATTTTCGGCGTACACGGTTTCGGCGACGACGTTTTGCAGAGGTCGCTCGACAAAGCGTTATCGCTCGGCGTGCAGCACATCTCGGCGTATCATCTGACCATCGAGCCGGAGACCCGTTTCGGTCGGATGCTCGCACGCGGAGAGTTGCAGCAAGTGGACGAGGAGTGCAGCGAGCGCGAATTTGCAGCAGTACACGCTGCCCTGACCGCTGCCGGGTTCGAACACTACGAGGTATCGAATTATGCTCTGTCGGGCTTTCGTTCGCGCCACAACTCGTCGTATTGGACGGGCGACGAGTATTTGGGAATAGGGGCAGGAGCGCATTCGTTCAACGGCTCGATGCGGCGTTGGTGCGAACAGTCGGCAGAGGAGTATGCCGAAGGCGTTGTTTACGGGCAGGAAACGCTCTCCGAACGCGACCGCCTCAACGAGTATCTGATGACCTCGTTGCGCCGTATCGAAGGTATCTCGACGGCATATATAGCGGAGCGTTGGGGCTCGGACGAGGCAGAGCGGATAGGTCGGACGGCAGAAGCGTTCATTAAGGCGGGAACGATGGTGCGGCTCGGTGTGGGAGCCGACGAAAGGCTTGCTGTTCCGCCCGAACATTTTTTAATCTCCGACGCAATTATAAGCGCATTGTTCGAGGTGTAAAAATATACATAGGTAAAATATATTAAAAAATTTTAATAAAAACTTTTCGAAGTCACAGCAAAGCACTATCTTTGTACCGAAAT
>CALYVN010000021.1 GCA_945494785.1 uncultured Alistipes sp. | reverse complement strand
CTGCGCCCCATAAAGAAGCGATATTGCTTACAAATCGCAACTCAAATCCACGAGGCAAATTACAAATCAAAACCACACATGACGTAAATCGCGCTCGTTCTTTATCTCTCTCGAATCTACCCGCAAAGATAACCTTTTTTGTTATTCAAGGACAACTTTTTTCAAAAAATTTTCCATCATTCTTTCGACACTCCGTTTACAGTGTAGCCTACCCGCAATCAAAACATCTATTTTCCCGAATCCGGCCGCATCATTCCGATTTTTTTGCTAACTTTGCGGGTCGATTGCCGCTGTGTCGGACACAACATATCCGCCACACACCCAATCGACAGCAAAAACCATACTAAAACCATGCAGATTGCCGACAAATACTCTCCGCAGGAGATTGAACAGAAGTGGTACGACTATTGGCTCGACCACAAACTCTTCCATTCCGAACCCGACGAGCGCGAACCCTACACGATAGTCATTCCGCCTCCGAACGTTACGGGTATGTTGCACATGGGACACATGCTCAACAACACGTTGCAGGATGTTTTGGTGCGTCGGGCGCGAATGCTCGGCCGCAATGCCTGCTGGGTACCGGGTACAGACCACGCCTCCATAGCAACCGAGGCGAAGGTGGTGGCGAAACTGCGTGCCGAAGGCATCGACAAGGCTTCGCTCACCCGCGAGGAGTTTCTGCGCCACGCTTGGGAGTGGAAGGAGAAGCACGGCGGCATAATCTTGAAGCAGTTGCGCAAATTGGGCGCATCGTGCGATTGGGATCGTACCTGCTTTACGATGGACGATATACGCACCGAAGGCGTCATCGATGTATTCTGCGACCTCTATCGCAAGGGCAAAATCTACCGCGGCGTGCGCATGGTACATTGGGACCCGTCAGCAAAGACCGCTCTCTCGGACGAGGAGGTTATATATAAGGAGTCGCAGGGCAAACTCTACTACCTGCGTTACCGGCTCGAAGGCACCGACCGCAACATAATCGTCGCAACGACCCGTCCCGAAACGATACTCGGCGATACCGCCGTATGTCTCAATCCGAACGACGAGCGTTACAAGGATATTGCTGCGGATGCACGCGTCATAGTGCCTTTGGTCGGCCGTTCGATTCCGATTATCCGCGACGAATATGTCGATATAGAGTTCGGTACGGGCGCATTGAAAGTTACGCCGGCACACGATGTGAACGACTATATGCTGGGCGAGAAATTCGGATTGGAGACAATCGACATCTTCAACGACGACGGCACGATTAACGACAAGGTCGGCATGTATGTCGGCATGGACCGTTTCGACTGCCGCAAGCAAATCGAAAAAGACCTCGATGCAGCAGGTTTGCTCGAAAAGGTCGAGGCTTACACCAACAACGTCGGTTATTCGGAGCGCACGGGCGTTGCCATCGAGCCGAAACTATCGATGCAGTGGTTTATGTCTATGAAGGAGATTGCCGAGCCTGCGACAAAGGCTGTGGCAGAGGATTTGATTAGGTTCGTTCCCGAAAAATACAAAAACACCTATCGCCATTGGATGGAGAACATCAAGGATTGGTGTATCTCGCGCCAATTATGGTGGGGTCAGCGCATTCCGGCATACTATCTGCCGAAGGGCGGTTACGTCGTTGCCGAGACAGCCGAAAAGGCTTTGGCTCTCGCCCGCGAGAAGTCGGGCAACAACGAGTTGCAACTCGGCGACCTGCGACAGGACGAGGATGTACTCGACACTTGGTTCTCGTCGTGGCTGTGGCCGATTTCGGTATTCGACGGCATCCGCAATCCGAACAACAAGGAAATCAACTACTACTACCCTACGAACGACCTCGTAACGGGTCCTGACATCATCTTCTTCTGGGTGGCGCGTATGATTATGGCGGGTTACGAATACCGTGGCGAAAAGCCGTTCGGTAATGTCTATTTTACGGGTATCGTGCGCGACAAAATCGGTCGCAAGATGTCGAAACAACTCGGCAACTCGCCCGACCCGCTCGATTTAATAGCCGAATACGGTGCCGACGGCGTACGTGTGGCGATGATGCTCTGTTCGAGCGCGGGCAACGACCTGATGTTCGACAACGCACTCTGCGAGCAGGGTCGCAACTTCGGTAACAAAATTTGGAACGCATACCGTCTGATAAACGGTTGGAGCATCGACGAGAATCTGCAACAGAGCGACAACAACCGTCTTGCCATCGAGTGGTTCCGCAACCGCATGAATGCCGCACTGCGCGAGATTGAGGAGAATTTCCGCAACTACCGCATCTCGGAGGCACTGATGGTGGCATACAAATTATTCTGGGACGATTTCAGCGGTTGGTATTTGGAGATTGTCAAGCCCGCTTACCAACAGCCGTCGGATGCAGCGACAATCGCCGCAACCAAACTGATATTCGGCGATTTGATGCTCGTACTGCACCCGTTCATGCCATTTATAACGGAGGAGATTTGGCAGGATATAGCACCTCGCAAGGAGGGCGATTCGATTATGGTCGCTCCGATGCCGAAAGCGGGCGAAGCAGACGAACAGACGCTGGCACGTTTTGCACTCGTACAGGAGATTGTATCTGCCGTCCGCAACATCCGCAAACAGAAAAATCTGCCTCAAAAAGAGGCTCTCGAATTGAAGGTCGTAAAGGACGGAAACTACCCTGCCGAATTCGAACCCGTAATAGTCAAAATAGCCAATTTGTCGGCTGTAACGGCTGTAACGGAGAAGAATCCGACCGATGCGGGTTTCATCGTCAAGACGACGCAATACTTTGTTCCGATGGGCGACAACATCAACCGCGAGGAGGAGATTGCACGGCTCGAAAAAGACCTAGCATATTACGAAGGCTTCTTGGCGAGCGTGATGAAAAAACTCTCCAACGAGCGATTCGTACAGTCGGCTCCCGCACAGGTGGTTGCCAACGAACGTGCCAAGCAGAACGATGCCGAGGCAAAAATAGCCGCCATTCGCGAACATCTTGCCGCACTTAAATAATGGGAGCACCCATAACAATCTACACCGATGGCTCTGCGCTGGGTAACCCCGGCGCAGGAGGCTATGGTGCGGTGCTTTTGTGCGGAGCGTTGCGCAAGGAGTTGTCGGCAGGATTCCGGCTGACGACCAACAACCGCATGGAACTCATGGCTGTTTGCGAAGCGTTGGCTGCTTTGAAAATTCCGAATTCCGACGTTACCGTTTACTCCGATTCCAAATATGTGGTCGATGCCGTAACGCAAGGCTGGGTATTCGGTTGGGAGAAGAAGCGTTTTGCCGGCAAGAAGAATGCCGACCTTTGGATGCGCTTTTTGCGGTTGTACCGCTCGCATCATGTACGTTTCGTATGGGTCAAGGGGCATGCCGAGACGGTCGAGAACAACCGTTGCGACACTTTGGCGGTTGCCGCAGCCAATTCCGCACATCTGCAAGAGGATACGGGATATATACCCGAATAGGCTTTTACTTTCCGACAATCAAATCTTCGACCCGCACTTTGGGAACACAGTGCGTATCGCCCCGACGATAGTAGTTGCGGCTTTCTGACGCACCTACTTCGACCAATTCGATTTTGTCGGCACCGCGACCTACGGCAAGAATCAAAAGCGGCTCGAACGACAAATTCAGAGCGCACTTTATCTGCTCGCGGTCGAACGATGCGATACAGATGCCGTTCAATCCCAACTCGGTGGCACGCAACGACATACTCTGTGCCGAGATACCCAAATCGATATTCAGATAGCGGTCTTCCGCAACATCGGAACAGACGACGATAAACGCATTCGGCTCGAAGCCCTCCTTCGGCAGATGCTCGTCGGGCAGAGCCGCTCCGAGACGGATATGCGGCAGCACCTTGCCGGCCTCGTCTGCCAACACCGGACGAAAGCGCAAAGCCTGACGGTTGCAGGCCGATGCGATGAGCGTATTCACCTCGATTATGCTGCGCATCTGGTCTTCGCGCACGACGAACGAAGCGTCGTAATTACGATGGCTGCGATTGCGGGCAAGCAGACGCCGCAGATTCATCGCAGGTCTGCGCTGCTCCTCACGCGGACGAGCATAATACTCCTCCATCTTTCTGCCCAGATAGTTGTCTGCCATATTTATTGAGAGATTTTGACCAACTGCTCGCGATAGGCATTCAGGATACGGGATTTCGAGATAAAACCCTTGTAGTGATTATCGCGATCGACCACCGGCAACATCCATGTATGATTCTGCTCGAAGCGCGAGAGAACACTCTGAATCTGCTCCTTCTCCAAAATTTTGTCGGGCGGCTGAATCATGTAATGGGTAATCGAATTGCCCCACTTCTCACGCTTGAACATATCCTCCCGCAAATCGTCCAACTGCACCACTCCGACCAAACAGCCGAAATTGTCGATAACGGGGAAGATGTTGCGGTGCGCCGAAGCGATGATATGCACTATGTCGCCGAGAGTGTTGTTCTCCTTGATACGCACGAAGTCGGTCTCCATCAATTCGTTGAGTTTAAGGAACACGAATACCGATTGGTCTTTGTCGTGCGTCAGCAGTTCGCCCTTTTCGCGGAGTGTTTTGGTATAAATCGAGTCGGGATTCAAATAGTAATCCACGGCAAACGAGATGCACGCCACAATCATCAACGGGATGAACAACCCATAGCCGTTGGAGAGTTCGGCGATAAGGAATATCGAGGTCAGCGGAGCATTCATCACACCCGCCATGACACCCGCCATGCCGACGAGCGTAAATGCGGGCAGAGAGACGTGCCAACCGAAAATCATATTGCAGAATATCGCCAATGCCGCGCCCGTAAATGCCCCGACAAACAGCGACGGTGCAAATGTTCCGCCGACACCTCCTGCGGCATTTGTCGCAGCCATGGCAACGACCTTGAAAAACATCACGGCCAAAACATACAGCAGCACGACCCAACCCATGTCCTTGAAGGCATAGAAAAGCGAATTTTCGAATATGGCGGTCTTGTCGCCGTGCATCAACGACACGAAGGCCTCGTAACCCTCGCCGTAAAGCGGAGGAAAGATGAATATCAGCACGCCGAGAATCACTCCTCCCGCAATCCAACGATGATATTGGTTGGAGATGTTGCGGATTTTGTTGCCCACTGCCGCATTGACCTGCGTAAAGTAGTACGCCATCAACCCGCACAGCACGCCGAGAACGATAAAGAGCGGAATCTGCCCGATTTGGAAAGCATCCGCCTCCGTAAGCGAAACGGCGATAATCGGGTCGAAACCGCGCAGAACGAGTGCTATGGTGGTAGCGGTTATCGACGAAATCAGCAACGGAATGACCGATGCCGAAGTGATGTCGAGCATCAGAATCTCCAACACGAATACCACACCCGTAATCGGAGCCTTGAATATAGCCGCCAATGCAGCACCCGCACCGCAGCAGAGCAACAGAGTGATGTTGCGATAATTGAGCCGTGCAAGTTTGCCGACATTCGACCCGATTGCGGCACCCGTAAGCACGATTGGTGCCTCCGGACCGACCGAACCACCGAAACCTATGGTAGTCGCTCCGCCGACAATCGATGTCCAACAGTTGTGGCCGGCAATACGCGAACCTTTGCTCGACATGGCATACAGCACCCGCGTAACACCCTCCGATATGTTGTCCTTGACGATATATTTGACGAAAAGCGTTGCAATGATTATACCGAGTGCGGGATAGAGGAAATAGAGGAAGTGGTAGGTGTCCACATCGAACCAATTCACAAGGCAGCCCTTAATTGCATAGAGCAGAATCTCGAACAGATATGTACCCAAACCTGCCAAAGCACCCACAAAGACGGCAAGTATCGCCAATACCTGTCGTTCGTTGAGCCGCTTGGTAGTGCGCAGAAACCACGCATAGATACGTTCGCGTTTGGCCGCTTTGATATAGTTCGAGTGTTCAATCATCTGCCTGACGAATTTGCGATACGGTTACTCCTGCCGAAAACGTGCAGCCTGCTCGGCAATCAATGCCTTATCGTCGAAATAGTTGATTCGCATCGCATCGCGCACCTCGTGCAAGGTTTGGGCGGCAGTTGCGCGAGCCACAGCCGAGCCCTCTTCGAGAATTTTATAGACGCCTTCGATATTCTGTTCCCACTCCTTGCGACGTGCGCGGATTGGCGCAAGCAACTCCTCCAAAACGGCGATAAGGAACTTCTTTATCTTGACATCGCCCAAACCTCCGCGACGATAATGCGCCTTCAACTCGTCGAGCGAGGCATATTCGGGCAGATAGGCTGCAAAATGCTCCGGACGACAGAAGGCATCGAGGTAGGTAAACACGCAATTGCCCTCGACTTTACCCGGGTCTTCTATATGGATGTGGTCGGGGTCGGTGTACATACCCATAACCTTCTGTTTTACGGTCTTGCTGTCGTCGGAGAGATAGATGCAGTTGCCGAGCGACTTGCTCATCTTGGCTTTGCCGTCCGTTCCCGGCAAACGCATACATGCGGCATTGTCGGGCAACAGAATCTCCGGCTCGACAAGCGTTGCGCCATATACGGAGTTGAATTTGTGGACAATCTCGCGAGTCTGTTCAATCATCGGCTCTTGGTCTTCGCCCGCAGGGACGGTAGTGGCCTTGAACGCCGTGATGTCCGATGCCTGCGAAACGGGATATGTGAAGAATCCCACGGGAATACCTTTTTTCTGCGTGGTATCGCCCTCTGCCACATCCTCCGAGAAACCGCGCATCTTTATTTCGGACTTGACGGTCGGATTGCGTTGCAGACGAGCCACCGTAACCAAATTCATATAATAGAACGCCAATTCGCACAACTCCGCAATCTGGGATTGGATGAAAATCGTCGATTTGGCGGGATTTATGCCGCACGCAAGGTAATCGAGTGCTACCTCTATGACATTTTGGCGCACCTTTTCGGGATTGTCGGCGTTGTCGGTCAATGCCTGCGCATCGGCTATCATTATGAATACCTTGTCGAATTCGCCCGAATTCTGCAACTCTACACGACGGCGCAACGAGCCTACGAAATGCCCTAAATGCAGACGCCCTGTGGGACGGTCTCCCGTCAAAATTATCTTACCCATTTTTTGAAAATATTTACAATTTGCAAATGTAGGAAAAATTATCGCGAAACCGCATATTTCGATTGTCCGTATAATTTTTTTTTATAATTTTGTGTTTGGGATAAAACATCGGATTATGACAATTATTCAACTCGAATACTTGTTGGCTGTCGCCAATTTCGGCAGTTTCTCGGTTGCCGCCGAACACTGTTTCGTAACTCAACCGTCGTTGAGCATGCAGATTAAGTCGCTCGAAGAGGAGTTGGGAGTGATGCTTCTCGACCGCTCCAAAAAGCCGGTCATTCCAACCAAAGCGGGAGAGGCAGTCATAGGACAGGCACGCGAAGCACTGAAAGAGTACAACTCGATAAAAGAGGTGGTCTCCCGCATGAAAGGCGAGACATCGGGGCGCATACGCTTGGGTGTGATTCCGACCATTGCGCCCTATCTGCTGCACAAATTCATTCCCGATTTCATCCGCCGATACCCGAAAGTGGAGTTGGAAATCAGGGAACTGCAAACCGAAGACATCATCGATGCCCTGCACCGCGACAAAATCGATGCCGCATTGGTTGCAGGCGGAACATGCGGCAACGGGATATTGGAATACGAACTCTTCGACGACCGTTTCTATGCCTACGTCTCGCCCGAGAATCCGCTGTACAACAAATCCAACATCCGTTTGGAGGATATAGACATGCGCGATTTGGTGCTGTTGAGCACCGGCAACTGCATGCGCGACCAAGTACTCGAACTGTGTCAGGCTCGCCGCGGCATCCCTTCGCGTTACTATTTCGAATCGGGCTCGCTCGATACGCTGATGCGCATAGTCGATTGCACCAACTGCGTTACGGTCATTCCGGAAATGGCTGTCGAATATGTGCCGAAAGAGCGGATGTCGCAGGTCAAGACGCTGCTCAAAGGTGCATCGTCGCGCAAAATAGCACTCGTCATGCGGCGCACCTATGTCAAAAAATCCATCGTGGATGCCTTGCGAACCACTATTTTGGATTGTATCAAGCATTAGGCGTCAATAATGTTGTCGGTTTGTCAAATTTGTGTACCTTTGCAAGGTTATATTACAACCGTTGTTTATGGAGAAACTTATTGAAACCATAGTCGGAGCGATTCAGGACAAAAAGGGCAAGAACATAGTATCGTTGGATTTGAGCAAATTCGACGGTGCAATCTGCTCGACATTCATCGTCTGCAACGCCGACTCCACCACGCAGGTCGCCGCCATTGCCGACGGCATCGAAGAGGAGGTTTTGGAGACGCTCGGCGATAATCCGTGGCGTGTGGAGGGCAAGCAGAGCGGTCTGTGGGTAGCCATGGATTACATCGACGTCGTGGTGCATATATTCCAAAGCGACCTGCGCACCTACTACAAATTGGAGGAGTTGTGGGCCGATGCGCCGATACATCGTTACGAAAGCGAGGAGTAAAAATTCGTGTGGAACACAATTTGCGGTATTGCAGCAGAGTTTAATTATGTGAACAAAACCGTACAACACACCGCAAAGCAGACAGATTTATGAGTAAAGACAACAAAAATAAGCAGGGTTTCAGGATGCCTGACATTCCGCGCCCCAACATAATGTGGGTGTGGACAGCGATTTTGATTTTCATTTTGTGCTACCCTCTTATATCCGGCGATTCCAACAAGCCCGTCAACAGCGATTGGCAAACCGTCGGGCAGATGATTGACAATGGCGAGGTGGAACGAATCAACATCATCAACCGCGATGTCGCCAATGTCTATTTGACCAAAGATGCCGTTACTAAATATCGCAATCAACCCGACGGCAAATTCAAAAACATCCCGCCTACGGGCATGCAGATTAAGTTCAACATCGGCTCCGTCGATTCGTTCCGCAAGGATTTCGATGCGGTCGTCGAATCGTCGGGCAACAATGTGGTGCTGACATACGAGAACGATACGACCGATTGGGTGGACATATTGATATCGTGGTTGCCTTGGCTGCTTATAATCGGCGTATGGATATTCATCCTTCGCGGAATGCGCGGCATGGGCGGAGGTGCAGGCAACGGCATAATGAATGTCGGCAAGGCTCGTGCGCAGGAGTTCAATCCTGAGGATACATCGCGCAAAATCACATTCAAGGATGTTGCCGGTTTGGAGGAGGCGAAGGTGGAAATCATGGAAATAGTCGATTTCCTCAAACATGCAGACAAATATCGCGAACTCGGTGCCAAAATTCCGAAGGGCGCGTTGCTTGTAGGTCCTCCGGGTACGGGCAAAACACTGCTTGCCAAGGCTGTTGCAGGCGAGGCGAATGTACCTTTTCTCTCCATCTCCGGCTCGGATTTCGTGGAGATGTTCGTAGGTGTCGGTGCATCCCGCGTAAGGGATTTGTTCGACCAAGCGAAACAGAAGGCTCCCTGCATCGTCTTCATCGACGAGATTGACGCAATAGGCAGGGCTCGCGGCAAAAATGCGGGTTTTTCGGGTAACGACGAGCGCGAAAACACGCTCAACCAACTATTGACGGAGATGGACGGTTTCCAGACCAATGCGGGGGTAATCGTATTGGCAGCAACCAACCGTGCCGATATTTTGGACAAGGCTTTGATGCGTGCAGGTCGTTTCGACCGCCAGATAGATGTCGGTTTGCCCGAGGTGAACGAGCGCAAGGAGATTTTCGACGTACATTTGAAAAAGTTGAAACTCGACCCGAATCTCGACCGTGAGTTTTTGGCCAAACAGACCCCTGGTTTTTCAGGTGCGGATATTGCCAACGTCTGCAACGAGGCTGCTCTGATTGCGGCACGCAGCAACAAAAAGCAGGTATCGAAAGAGGACTTTTTGGCAGCCATCGACCGTATCATAGGCGGTTTGGAGCGCAAAAACAAGGTGATAACTCCGCAGGAGAAGAAGACCATAGCATATCACGAAGCCGGTCATGCAATCGTAAGTTGGATTTTGGAAAATGCCAATCCGCTCGTGAAAGTTACGATTATTCCGCGCGGCAAATCGCTCGGTGCAGCGTGGTATCTGCCCGAGGAGCGGCAAATCACCACTCGCGAACAGATGCTCGACGAATTGGCGGCGATACTTGCGGGTAGAGTCTCGGAGCAGACATTCTTCGGTCATCTCTCGACAGGTGCGCTCAACGATTTGGAGCGTGTTACCAAGCAGGCGTATGCCATGGTTGCCTACTACGGCATGAGCGAAAAGGTCGGAATGTTGAGTTATTACGATTCGACGGGACAGAGCGACATGTCGTTTACCAAACCCTACTCCGAACAGACTGCACGCGAAATCGACGACGAGGTACACAACATCATCGATACCGCCTACAAAATGGCCGAGAAGGTTATCGCCGAACATCGCGACGGCTTGGTACAACTCGCCGAGTTGTTGCTCGAACGCGAAGTCGTCTTTACAGAGGATGTCGAACGCATATTCGGCAAGCGCAAGAAGGACATCGAGCGCGAACGAATCGAAGAGGAGCGTCTTGCGGCAATGCGCGAGGGGGAGAAGGAGTTGAAAGAGACAGAGAACGAAAACGGCGGTGCCAACGAACCGGCATCCTCCGACAAAATATCATAATCCTGTTATGACTGACAAAATGAAGGACCTTTTGACAAGAACATTGAGCGGCATAGTGCTTGCCACGCTCGTCGTGGGTGCAACGCTGTGGTCGAAATGGAGTTTCGGCGCATTGATGTTCTTGGTGGTTATCGGCGGAACGACCGAATTTTACAGAGTGTGTCGCCGGTGCGGCATTGAACCAATGGCGGGTATCGGCACGGTCTCGGCAGCAGGCGTCTTTTTATTGAGTTTCGGTATCTTCATGCATTTCGGCGGCACTGCCGTCCAACTTTCGACGGGAGCAACGGTACTCGGAATCGTCCTGTTTCTGTTGTTGCTTGTACCGACAGCGTTCGTATGCGAATTGTGGCGCAAGAGCGCAACGCCGATTGCCAATATAGCCACGACATTCATGGGTGTACTCTATGTCGCATTGCCTGTGGCGTTGTTGATATATGTACCCATGTTCCTCTCGTCGGGCGAATGGAATCCGTGGGCAATGCTCTGCTACATACTTATTATATGGATGAACGACATATTCGCCTATTTGGTGGGCGTATGTTTCGGCAAGCACCGCATGTGTTCGCGCATTTCGCCAAAGAAATCGTGGGAAGGATTCTTCGGCGGCGTTACGGCTGCGGTACTTACGGGTATCGCATGCGGTTATTTCATGGGCGGCAACATCGTCGTTTGGGGCGGTTTGGCACTTATCGTATCCGTAACGGGCGTTGCGGGCGACTTTGCGGAATCGCTGTTCAAACGTTCGGCAGGCATCAAGGATTCGGGAGCGATACTGCCGGGTCATGGCGGATTTTTGGACAGATTCGACGCACTGCTACTGTCGGCACCATACGCATTCGTATATCTTTTGATTTTGGATTTGTACAGCCACTTATAGAACTATGAAAATAAACAAAGAGGGTTACAGAATTATTGCCATTTCGGGCGTATGCTGCGCCGCGATTTGGGCATTGGTATATTATATGATTGAGGCGAAGGAGAACGGATGGTTGCTGATACTGTTCTCGGTATTCCTGCTGCTGTTCTGGTTCTTCATAGTCTCGTTCTTCCGCGAGCCGCGTCGTGTCAAGATACACGACAACGATCTCGTATTTTCGCCTTGCGACGGTCGCGTGGTGGTTACCGAGCCGGTACGGGACAACGAGTATTTCGGCGGCAAAGAGTGTCTGCAAATCTCAATCTTTATGTCGGTTACCAACATCCATATAAATTGGTATCCCGTAGGTGGCGTGGTAAAGTATTTCAAATACCACCCGGGTCGATTCCTTATCGCTTGGCATCCGAAATCATCGACCGAGAACGAACGTACCACCACCGTCATCGAGACGCCGGAGGGCAAGGAAGTTCTGTTCCGCCAGATTGCGGGTGTTGTCGCACGACGCATAGTCTCCTACATGAAACTCGGCGATACGGTCGAACAGAACGGTGTGTGCGGTTTCATAAAATTCGGCTCGCGAATCGACATACTCCTGCCGAAAGATGCCGAACTGCTCGTCGAAATCGGCGACTCGGTCATAGGAACGCAAACTCCGTTGGCACGCATAGGTGCGCCTGTCAAGGACGAAAACGAGGAGGCAGAGTAGCATTGCCCTATGCAGGAGATTGAGGCAGAGGTGATTCATGGCCGACAGTTGGGAAGGCAGATGGGCTTTCCGACCGTCAATATGGATATTGCCGACCGACCGGAGATAACCAACGGCGTATATCGTTCGGAGGTAGAGGTGGATGGTCGGATATATGTGTCGATGTCGAATGTCGGAGTGCGTCCTTCAGTCGATGGTCGGACACGATTGCTCGAAACCCACCTGTTCGGCTATTCGGGCGATTTGTACGGTCGTCGGTTGCGGGTACGGCTCATCGAAAAAATCCGCGACGAACGCCGATTCGCTTCAATCGCCGATTTGCAGGCGCAGTTGGAGACCGACAAACAAAAAATCCTCGACTGCAAACAACACGCCTGACCTTCGGCTTGCAACCGGCACTGTCCTGCGCTCCGTTCCGCACCCCGACAATTACAAAAAACACACCCTTTCAGCCAAATAAATCCCGATTTTTATTTGGAGGGCAGATAATTTTTACTACTTTTGCACCGATAATCCGAAGTGGGTTAGCGTTTAATTATTTATTCATTAAAATTTTATAGCAAATGGCTGTTAAAATTCGTTTGGCACGACATGGCAAGAAGGCTTACGCTTTCTATCACATCGTCGTTGCAGATAGCAGAGCGCCACGTGATGGTAAATTTATCGAGAAATTGGGTACTTACAACCCTAACACGAATCCTGCTACAATCGACTTGAACTTCGAGCAAGCTCTGAGTTGGTTAATGAAAGGCGCGCAACCTACCGACACCGCTCGTGCGATATTGTCGTACAAGGGCGTGTTGTACAAGAAACACCTGCTCGGCGGAGTTGCCAAAGGCGCATTCTCCGAGAGCGATGCCGAAGCCAAGTTCAACAAGTGGCTCGGCGAGAAAGAGGGCAAAATTGCCGCTAAGGTCAACAAAATTTCGACCGATGCAAAGGCTGATGCCAAGGCTCGTCTGACAGCAGAGGCTGCCGTAAACGAGGCTCGTGCAAAGGCTGTTGCCGAGAAGAAAGCCGCTGCCGAAGCAGAGAAGAAGGCTGCCGAAGAGGCTGCCGCAGCAGAGGCACAGGAGACCGCAGAGGAGAGCGCAGCAGAAGTCGAGGCTCCCGCAGCAGAGTAGCATTTTGCGTAGCGGAATGTCGGCGGCAGGTCGTATAACACGGCTCTTCGGAGCAGAGGGCGAGGTAAGCCTCAACCTCTATACGAACTTTCCAACCGACTTCGATTGGCAGGAACAACCCGTATTCGTCCGTGTGGATGGATTGGTTGTTCCTCTCTTTTTTGACTCTTTCACGCGGCGCGGCGCATCGGGTGCTGTTGTGCGTTTTGCCGATATCGATACGCCACACCGTGCCGAAATCATCCTCGACAAGGAGTTTTCGATAGCCGATAGCGAGGAGGACGAAGAGGAGTTCGATTTGGCAGACCTTATCGGATTCGGTGTCAAAATCGGGCGCACCACAGGCGAACTGACCGACTTTTTCGACAATCCCGCCAATCCTCTCTTCGAAATCGCAATCGCAGGTAAAACGCATCTTATCCCAGCCAACGAGGATTTCATCGCGGGCATCGATTTCGACAAGCGGACAATTCGTTTCGTACTGCCAGAGGGTTTGTTGGATTTGTAGGCTCGGCAGACAATACCAAAACAAGGGGTTGTATCAAATGTTTCGATACAACCCCTTTAAGGTGCGTCAGAATCCGAACTCCTGCCGAATAGCATCGACAGCATCGAGTTTCTCCCAACCGAAAAATTCGACCTCGCGGCAGACCTCGCGACCGTTCTCGATAAAGGTTACCTCCTTGCTGTAAGGACGGTTGCCGAAGTGGCCATACGAAGCGGTGGCTTCGAAAATAGGATTCTTCAAACCGAATTTGCGGACGATGCTTGCAGGACGCAGGTCGAACAAGCGACCTATGCGCTCGGCAATTTCGCCTTCGCTTATCGACAGATGGTTGGTGCCGTAGGTATCGACATAAATCGAGAGCGGACGCGCTATGCCTATGGCATAACTCAACTGTACCAAAATCTCGTCGGCAACACCTGCTGCAACCATATTTTTGGCAATATGACGGGCAGCGTATGCGGCCGACCTATCGACCTTCGAAGCATCCTTGCCCGAAAATGCACCGCCACCGTGAGCACCGCGACCACCATAGGTATCGACAATGATTTTGCGCCCTGTCAGACCAGTGTCGCCATGAGGACCTCCGATGACGAATTTGCCCGTAGGATTGACATGCAGAATATAGTCGTCGCCGATAAGCGCGGCAAGCGAATCGTTGGCACGCTCCAAACGCGCCTTGACACGAGGAATGAGAATCGCACGGACATCGTCGCGAATTTGTGCTGCATCGACATCGTCATCGTGCTGCGTCGATACAACTATCGTATGGACACGGACAGGGTGGCGATTGTCGTCGTATTCTATCGTTACCTGACTCTTGGCATCCGGACGCAGATAGGTCATTACCTTGCCCTCGCGGCGTATGTCGGCCAACTCTTTCAGCAGCACCTGCGCCAAAATCAGCGTTGCCGGCATCAACTCGCGGGTTTCACGGGTCGCATAGCCGAACATTATGCCTTGGTCGCCTGCACCCTGCTCCTCTTCGTTGTCGCGCACGACTCCGCGATTTATATCTGCCGACTGCTCGTGAATGGCCGAGAGTATGCCGCACGAAGCAGCATCGAACTGCAATTCGCTGCGATTATAGCCTATGCGCTCGATGACACGCCGTGCCGTATGCTGTATATCGACATACGCATCCGAACGCACCTCGCCCGCAACTACGACCAAACCCGTCGTACAAAGCGTCTCGCAAGCGACCTTCGACGATGGGTCTCGGCGCAGGAACTCGTCGAGAATGGCATCCGAAATCTGATCTGAAACTTTATCGGGGTGTCCCTCCGACACCGATTCCGATGTAAACAAAAATCCCATACTTTAATGTTTTTAGGTTTAACAATTAAAATATGGAAGGATACGACTGTTGTAAACAAAATGCTGGTTTAGCGATTTTTTATTGTGGTTGCAATCAGTCCAAATCTTTCCACATTCGTGGCGCAAAGATAATGCTTATATCGACAAGTGCAAAACAATGACGGCAAATTTTTCGCGCTCTTGCGCTCCGCCTCTGCTTTGCCGGATGCCGTCGGCTGCCGACATCGTCCGACTATGGAGCAAACGACGATGTTGCGAGGATAATTTGCCGCATGACGAGCGCAACGGTATGCAAAATTTATTACCTTTGTATTGTTGTAAAAACATTTTGACAATGGAGACCATTCGATACAGCAGCAATATCGGGGTACGCGCCAGCTATGATGTCATCGTGGCAGGTGCAGGACCTGCCGGAATTTGTGCAGCGGTAGCAGCAGCACGCAACGGTGCGAAGGTTGCGCTTGTCGAACGTTACGGCGTGGTAGGCGGCAACCTGACGGTCGGTTATGTGGGACCGATACTCGGCATGGTCGGCAAAGGAACCATGCGCGACGAATTGGTGCGACTGCTCGGCGTACCCGACAACGACATGATAGGCATTACGGGCAAGGCTCACGATTTCGAGAGAGCGAAACTCGTCTTGGCGGAGTTCGTGTCGCACGAGAATATAGACGTATATCTGCAAAGCGCCGTTTACGACGTGGTAAAGGAGGGCGATGCCGTGCGCGGTCTGATTCTCGCCACCAACGAGGGGCATTTCGCCCTTATGGCAAAGGTCGTTGTCGATGCAACGGGCGATGCAGTGGTTTCGTATCTTGCGGGTGCCGACATCGAGAAGGGTCGCGAGGACGGACTTATGCAACCCGTAACGTTGGAGTTTACGATTGACGGCGTGGACGAACGCAAAGGCGTCATCTGCATTGGCGATGTAGATGAGGTAAAGTTGGGCGACGAGAGATTTTTGGACTACTGCAAGCGGTGTGCCGACAATGGTCTGCTACCTCATCATTTGGCGGCAGTCCGCCTGCATCCGACCATCAACAGCGGCGAGCGGCAGGTCAATACCACGCAGGAGAACGGTGTGGATATTACCGAAGTGGAGTCGATTTTCAAGGCCGACCTCTCGTTGCGTCGTCAGATTGAGTTGCTGATGAATTTCCTGCGCAACAATCTGCCGGGGTACGAGAATTGCCGCTGCAAATCGAGCGGCGATACGACAGGCGTGCGCGAAACCCGACGTGTCATGGGCGATTACGTAATCACAGCCGAAGAGTTGGCGGCAGGTTGCCGTTTCGACGACGCAATCGTACACAAGGCCGAATTTATCGTCGATATTCACAATCCCGCAGGTGCAGGACAAGCCGAAGAGAAGATACAGTACTGCAAGCCTTACGATTTGCCGTACCGCTGTTTCGTGCCTCGCAAAGTGGAGAACCTCTATACGGCAGGTCGCTGCATATCGGGTACGCATCGCGCCCACGCATCGTATCGTGTAATGTCGATATGTATGGCCATGGGCGAGGCTGTCGGCATAGCCGCATCGCTCTGCGCCAAGGAGGGTTGCTCACCGAGAGAATTGGATGTCAAACACCTGCAACAGGTAATGACCGACAAGGGAATAGAACTTTTCGACTAACCACATAAAAAACTTAAACACAATGAGCATGGAGGATATAATGTTGCACAGTCGCTTCCAACCACTGTCGCACATATTGAGTTACGATATCTTCGACAAAGGTTTCAATGGTTGGATGATACTTATGCCCAACTTCACGGAGCATCCCGATTTCGATACTCCGCCGAGCATCGTAAACAAAGACCAATGGCCGCCCGTAATGTTGAGTTCGGCCACCTACCGTTTCCCTGGCACACACGGCTCGATGAGCGGTACGTACAGCCTCAAAATCTCTACGCGTCCGATCGCCAATCCCTATTCGATGCCGCCTGCCCCGGGGGCGATGGGACACGCCATCAAGCGCATGTCGTTCTTTAAGCCCGACAGCCGCTATCTGCAAATCGAGTGCTGGTTTGCCTATACGGCGGAGCAGGATACGGTCGATGGCGAAGGCGAGCAACCCGGTTTGCACGAGAACTCCATTCGCGCATTCGGCATAGGCTCGGATGTACAGGATAACGACAACCGTTTCTTTATCGGCTGCCGCTATCTGAATGCGGTCGATGGCAAACCTATGCGCAAGTGGCAATATGTCAGTGCGGCAGATGTGAGCGACAAGGAGTGGGCATTCGGCACCGAAGGCGATTGGTGCAAGCACGGCATAGACCCGTGGTGGTTCGGCCGTCGTTATCCCGACGGTCGCCATGACGGCTACAAGGATGTACCGAACGGAGTGCAGAATCTGATTTACAACGAGACCGACGACAAAATAAACTGGCAGTATCTCCGCCTGAAAGTCGATGTCAAAAAGCGCGAATATGTGGAGATGCAGTGCCAAAACCGCATATTCGATCTGACCGGTGCGCATGCAACGGCAGTGGACAAATATCGCCGTATCGACGGACTTATCAACCCTGTGCTTTGGGTCGAGGCCGATGCCAACCGTCGCGTATTCTTCTATGTCGATTCGATTGTCGTATCAATGGAGTAATTTTCGCAGAAATATGAAACAGTTTAATGCAGCACATTTGGAGGTCAAAAAGACCTTTACGCAAGGCTTTGAAACCCACCCTTACGAATGCGGTTGGGCAGATGAGGCCATATTTTACATCGCAGTAGAGGAGGTACACGGACACAATGCCGCGCTCAATGCCCGTGTGCAGATTTCGCCCGACGGCGTACATTGGGCAGACGAGGGTACAAAATTTACGCCCATGACCGAGTGCGGATTGTACTTTGTCAAGGTACGCGAATTCGGCAACTATCTGCGTTTGGCAACCGACATCGAAGGCGAGAACGCCTCGTTCCGTCTGCTTGTGCAGATTGCCTGCAAAGGCTGATGCCGGCATATACAGAAACTGATGGCGCAACCTTTTGGGTTGCGCCATCAGTTTTGGCAGGATTGCGACCTACTCCCGCTTGGCGTCCACAATCCGATAGACGAGATAGATTGCGGCAAGCGAAAGCATAATGGCTGCTGCCCAAATCATTATGCTGCGCACATCCGGCTCAAACGTCTCGGTAACAAGCAGACCGATAAGCAGCACGGCGATACATGCGATTGTCAGCAGGAAGCAGGTAACCGCCATAAGCGAATAGGCCTTGGTCGCCTTTTTGGTGGCAACCGACGGCTCGACATCGGCATCGGGGTCGAGGACGGCCTGTATTTGGTCGTAACCCTTCGCAGAGGTCCCTTTGAGATAGCCTGCCAACTCCAACGCACCGAGCAATACGACCGGCAGGAACAGACCTATCGCCGATTCGAGTACCGTCGGACGGATGACGTCGGCTATGGTATAGCGGAGCGAGATGCCGACTACATAAGTAACGAGCATCACGGCAATAACCTGTCGGCCTGTAATGCGCTTGGAGAATACGCCCCAAACCGTCGGAATGCAGAGCGGTGCGATAACGAGCGTAAGGATTGTAACGACAACCTTCTCGGCACCTCCCGCATACGGAATCAGCAGAGCGAGCAACAGAATCGCAACGCCAAAAATCAGCGTAAACAGACGACCTACACGTATCTGCGTCTGTTGCGAAGCCTCAGGATGACGCTTGCAGTAGATGTCGTAGGTAAAGACGTTGGCATAGACATTGAGCGTACCAGACACACAACTGAGCGTTGCCGAAATCATTGCCGCAAGCATCACTCCGAGCATACCCTTCATCAGCACCATTTTACTCATCAGAATATACGCCTGTTCAGGATTAGCATCGGGCTCGATTGTACGGAAAATCATTGCCGGCAGATACCAGATGATAGGCGTAAAGAGATAAAGCACGCCGACGAGATAGTTGCTGCGCTTGGCATCGCGCACGGTAGGCACGCTGATATAACGCTGGATAAACGGCCAATCGCCACCCACGGTAAAGAGGTTGAGGAAGAACCACATTATCATCCAGCCCCAAGGATATTCGGCACTCGTCGGTACGAAGTAGCCTTCGGGAGCCTTTGCTATAAAGGCATCCAAACCGCCGACAGCGTTAATCGACAGCGGCAACATGAATACCACGATGGTCATCAACACGCCGAACTGTATCACGTCGGTCATCAGCACTGCCAAGAATCCGCCCGTAATCGTATAGATGAGCGTAATCACACCCAATATGATAACCGCCCAATGGATGGCGAGGTTGCCCGTGGCAGGGTCTGCCAGAACATGTCCATCCGGCAACTGAATCAGAGCCGACATAACCACGGCAATAGCATACAGTGCAACCGCCGTATGTCCGCCTCGACCGATGATGCCGATAATCGTATAGAAATTGATTGTGGATTTGCCGAAACGGATACCGAGGAACTCACCCGGCGATTTGATTTTCATTTCGCGCCAACGACCTGCGATGTATCTGCCCGCAAAGAAGCATGCGAAACCGAGCATGTTGCCCACAAGTGCCGCAACGATACCCGAACGATAAGCCACTCCGCCCCAAATGACGAATGTACTTGCAGAAAAGAGCGTCATGTAGGTTGACATGCCCGACAGCCACCATGACGAATTGCGTCCCGCGATAAACATATCCTCGGAACTCTTGATATTGCGCGATATAATCCAACTGACGAGTATCAGCCCAAGAAAATAGAGCGCAATTACCCAATAATCGAGTGAAACCATATTGTTTTAGTCTGTTTTAGGTTGGTAATCAATGTTACAGCATTGCGCCCATTTCGCGCAGACGTGCGACAAGTCGGGTTATGTCGGCATTCTGAACAGCCGTATCCGCCTTTGCGCATTGGGCCGCAGCGACACCTGCCGCCTGACCCGTACCCATGCAACTTGCCTGTACGCGCAACGATGCGAAAGCCCGACGGTCTGCCGAAAGGCAACGACCCGCAACGAGCAGATTCGGATAGTCGGCTGCAATCAGCGCACGATACGGAACGTATGCCGCCTGTTTGAGGAACGTGGCCTCTTGGGTTGCGCCCTTCGACGAGTGGATGTCTATCGGGTGCGCACCTCGCGAAATGCTGTCGTCGTAACGATGGGCATTGACATATTCGTCTGCCGTAATGGTATGGACGCCCTTTATGCGGCGTGTTTCGCGCACTCCCGCCTGTGTCGATACCGCTGCAACGTAACTGTTGCGGAACTCCTCGAAATTGTCGCGCAGAATCTTTGCCATGCGGAACACATCTTCGCGCAAACGGCACTCGGCACCGGTAAAATCGCGATTGTCGCAGGCATTGGCGGCAGTGCGGGTCATATTGACGGCCACGCATCCGTCGTGCAACGTGGTACAGAACCAAGGACCGCCGAAATCGGGAATATCCAACTTATCCGCCATGGCGAGCAACTTTTCGCGAATCGGCAGACAGTGGCAGTTCACTCCCTGCTTGTTGTGGTGCATGGCCTCTTTGATAATCGGCGATTCGGTATCCACTCCCGCCAAAATAAAGTAGGTCGATGCGGGCTGCAACGGTGCGCCGTTCTGCGGCTGCATCGGAACGCCTGCGAAGTGAGCCAAATCACCATCGCCCGTACAGTCGATAAATGTCTTGCCGGCGATAGCCTCCGAGCCGTTTTTGTTCTCGATTATCACCTGACGGATTGTGCCGTTTTCGCAAACGCAACCCGAAAGGTAGGAGTGCATATAGAGCGCGACACCTGCTTCCAACACCATGCGCTGAACGCACAATTTGTACAGTTCGGGGTCGAATGCCACATTGCCGAGCGGCTTTTCGATATATCCGCCACCCATGCTTTCGAGTCTCTCGATAAACTCCCACGGAATACCGCCGATAACCTTTTCGTTGTTGTAGGTAAATACGCTGAGCGGAGCGACCAAGCCCGTTGTAGCCATACCGCCCAAAAAGCCATATTGCTCTATAAGCGCGGTTTTTGCACCCTCGCGGGCAGCGGCAATGGCCGCAACGAATCCCGCAGGACCTCCGCCGCAAACCACCACGTCATATTCGCCGACCACGGGCACCTCTTTTTCGATTGTCAGTTTTTGTGCTGTCATTTTCAATAATATATAGTTGATTTTTAGTCTGATTAAACGTTTTATCCTACAAATATAATCATTTATTCGAAAAGTATTATCTTTGTTTGACAAATATATCCGCATTCGCTATGAAAAAACTTACGATACTCGGCACAGGCAACGCAACCGTTACGCGCTGTTACAACACCTGCTTCACTCTGCACACAGACTCCGCCACCCTTTTGGTCGATGCCGGCGGAGGCAACGGCATACTCGCCCAACTCGAAAAAGCTGGCATGGCACCTGCAACACTCCGCCATATGTTCGTTACGCATGCCCATTCCGACCATATTCTCGGTACAATATGGGTTATCCGCATGGTGGTCAGCCAACCCTACGACGGACAATTCCACATCTACGGCCACGACAAAGCGTTGCATGTCATCGACTCCGTCTGCAAAATGGTTTTGTCCGCCAAACACAATGCCGCTTTTGCCGAGCGCGTGGTGATGCACGAAATACGCGACAACGACATCATACATATCGGCGAGATGGCGTTGCACTGTTTCGACATCCGCTCCACCAAAGAAAAGCAGTTCGGTTTCCGTGCCGAATTGGACGATGGCACGTCGATTGTATGTCTTGGAGACGAGCCTTACAACGTAGCTAACGAACGATATGCTGCAAATGCCGATTGGCTCATGTGCGAAGCGTTTTGCCTCTATGCCGACAGAGAGAAGTTCAAGCCCTACGAAAAGCACCACAGCACAGCCCTCGATGCCGGCAGTGTCGCAAAAAGGCTGGGTGCGAAGAATCTGATTCTCTACCACACCGAAGACCAAACGCTCGCAACCCGCAAAAAGGCTTATTCCGACGAGGCAGCCACCGTGTTCGACGGAAAGATATTCGTTCCGGACGATTTGGAGACGATATGTTTATAACGGATGCTTTTGATTTGACATTTTCGCGAGAAAATAGTATTTTTGTCGGACATTTGCGCGTATGCGCGAGAACCGGTGCCGAATCACCGCGAGACAATGAAAAAAGAGAGTGAAAATATCATAGATTCGCTCGAAAAGGGCGATTACAAATACGGCTTCACGTCGGACATCGAAACCGACATGATTCGGCGCGGATTGGACGAAGAGGTAATCCGTCTGATTTCGCAGAAGAAGCAGGAGCCGGAATGGATGCTCGAATGGCGGTTGAAGGCCTATCGGCATTGGCTGACAATGAGGCAACCCGAATGGGCGCATCTGGATATTCCGCCAATCGACTTTCAGGACATCATCTACTATGCCGCACCCAAACAGCGCAAAAGTCTGTCGTCAATCGACGAGATAGACCCCGAACTCAAACGCACCTTCGACAAACTCGGCATTCCGCTCGAAGAGCAGATGGCTTTGTCGGGTGTGGCGGTTGATGCCGTACTCGACTCCTCGTCCGTCAAGACGACATTCCGCAACACGTTGGCAGAGAAGGGTATCATATTCTGCCCCATCTCCGAAGCCATCCGCGAATATCCCGAATTGGTACGCAGGTATCTCGGCTCGGTGGTATCGTATGCCGACAACTTCTATGCGGCGCTCAATTCGGCAGTCTTCTCCGACGGCTCATTCTGCTACATTCCCAAAGGCGTACGCTGCCCGATGGAACTATCGACCTATTTCCGCATCAATGCGCAGGGTACGGGACAATTCGAGCGCACTCTCATCGTGGCTGACGAAGGGGCTTATGTAAGTTATTTGGAGGGTTGTACCGCACCTCGTCGCGACGAGAACCAACTGCATGCCGCCGTGGTGGAAATCGTGGTGGAGAAAAACGGCGAGGTAAAATACTCGACCGTCCAAAATTGGTACCCCGGCGACAAAGAGGGCAAGGGCGGAATCTACAATTTCGTTACCAAACGGGGTCTGTGCCACGACAACGCCCGTCTGTCGTGGACGCAGGTGGAGACAGGCTCTGCCATAACATGGAAATATCCGAGTTGCGTGCTTATGGGCGACAATTCGGTCGGAGAGTTTTATTCGGTGGCGATGACCAACCATTTCCAACAGGCGGATACGGGTACAAAAATGATACACATAGGGCGCAACACACGCAGCCGCATAGTCTCGAAAGGCATCTCGGCAGGTCGCAGCCAAAACTCGTACAGAGGATTGGTCAAGGTGGCAGCCAAAGCCGAGAATGCCCGCAACTATTCGCAATGCGATTCGCTGCTCATCGGCGACAAGTGCGGAGCGCACACTTTTCCGCGCATCGATTGCCGCAACAAGTCGGCCGTATTGGAACACGAGGCGACGACCTCCAAAATCTCGGAGGAGCAACTCTTCTACTGCAATCAGCGCGGATTGGGTACGGAAGAGGCTGTCGGGCTGATTGTGAACGGCTATGCCCGCGAGGTATTGGCAAAACTGCCGATGGAGTTTGCGATTGAGGCGCAAAAACTGCTCTCGATAAGTTTGGAGGGCAGCGTCGGTTAAAATTCGAAAAAAATGGACAACAATATGCTTTTATCGGTTAAGAATCTGCACGCATCCGTCGGCGACAAAGAGATACTTCGCGGTATCAATCTCGAAGTGAAAGCCGGCGAGGTACATGCCATAATGGGGCCGAACGGCTCGGGCAAAAGTACGCTCGCTTCGGTCTTGGCAGGCAGCGACAAATTTACGGTAACTTCGGGCGAAGTGGCTTACAAGGGCGAAAACCTGCTCGCCATGCCTATCGAAGAGCGTGCCAGAAGGGGACTGTTTCTCGGCTTTCAATATCCTGTGGAGATTCCGGGTGTATCGATGGCCAACTTTATGAAATTGGCCGTAAACGAAAAACGCACATTCGAGGGCAAAGAGCCGATTGGCGCATCGGAATTTTTGCGAATGATGCGCGAGAAAAGCGCGATTGTCGAACTCGATGCCAAACTCACTTCGCGAGCCGTAAACGAGGGCTTCTCGGGCGGAGAAAAGAAGAAGAACGAGATATTCCAGATGGCCATGCTCGAACCGTCGCTCGCCATATTGGACGAGACCGATTCGGGTCTCGATATCGACGCTTTGCGCATAGTCGCAACGGGTGTAACGAAACTGCACAGACCGGACAATGCAACTGTCGTAATCACGCACTATCAACGGCTTTTGGACTATATCGTTCCGGATGTCGTACACGTTTTATACCACGGCCGCATAATCTATTCGGGCGACAAGAGCCTTGCGCTGAAACTCGAAAAAGAGGGATACGATTGGCTGATTAACGAATATAAAGATTAACGTAAGATGGACATCGACAAATTGATTGCCGACGGCATATTGAGACCGTTTGCGGGTGGCTCGCTCTCCCGCACGGATTTGTCGCGTCCGCTCGTTGTCCTCAACCCGCGCAAAATCGCCATAGAGGCCGACACCTCCGAACAGGTACGGTTGGTCATCGTCCACACCGAGCCGAATGAAGCAGCGATAGATTTGTCGCTTGCGGCAGGTGTGCAGGTTACGCTCACGGAAATCTGCCTTGCCGGCACCTTTACCGAAGTGCGGATACGGCAGGCCGAGCAGAGCAGTTGCCGGATTGTCGCCGTACAGTTGCACGGTGCGAATACGGCATACCGCATCGATTTGGCGGAACACGGTGCCGAGAACGATATTGCCGCGCTGTTTTTGGCAACCGACTCGGAACACTGCGTTGTAAACCTATCGACAAACCACCTCGTTTCGCAATGCACGAGCCGCGCATTGGTCAAAGGTATCGCGGCAGGTCGTGCGACAGGCGAGTTCAGGGGATTGGTATATGTTGCACCCGATGCACAACAGACGGATGCGCAACAGCAAAGCCGCAACATAGAGTTGGGCGAGGGACATATTATCGCAATGCCTCAACTCGAAATCTATGCCGACGATGTACGTTGCTCGCACGGTGCAACGGTCGGACAGCTCGCCGACGAGGCGATATTCTACATGCGACAACGCGGATTGAGCGAAGACGATGCCCGCCGATTGCAGATAGAGGGTTTTGCGAACGATATAGTCAATCGGTGCGACATTGCGGAGATACGCGAATTTTTGGCAACCGCCATTGCCGAACAACTGCAAAAATTATAGCGAAATGGGCTTTGATGTCGAACGAATAAGAGAGGATTTTCCCATACTCGGCCGCATGGTGCATGGCAGGCCGTTGGTCTATTTGGACAGCGGAGCAACGGCGCAAAAGCCACGTTGCGTAATCGACACCGTTACGCGCCTGCATACCGAACTCAATGCCAATGTGCATCGTGGCGTCCATTTCCTGTCGGACGAGACGACTGCACTGTACGAAGCGGCACGCGAGCGCATAGCCGCATTCATCGGAGCATCGTCGCGCGAAGAGATTGTCTTTACCTCCGGAGCAACGGCATCGCTCAATTTAGTGGCATACGCTTGGTGCGAACGATTTTTGCACGCAGGCGACAATATCCTCGTCAGCGAAATCGAACACCATTCGAACAT
>CALYVN010000020.1 GCA_945494785.1 uncultured Alistipes sp. | reverse complement strand
AGGAACGGCTCGGGCAGACGATAGGTCTTGTCGCCGATGGTTACTTGTCGCTCCTGCATCGCTTCGAGCAGTGCCGACTGCACCTTGGCTGGCGAACGGTTAATCTCGTCCGCCAATACGAAATTGGCAAATACGGGACCCTTCTTGACGATGAACTCCTCGCTCTTTTGCGAATAAATCAGCGTACCGATAATATCCGCCGGCAACAGATCGGGAGTGAATTGGATACGCGCAAAATCGGCATCGACTGCCTTGGCAAGCGTCGTTATGGCGAGCGTTTTCGCCAAACCCGGGACGCCTTCGAGCAGTATGTGCCCGTTCGACAGCAGACCTATAAGCAGCGTATCGACCAAATGCTGCTGCCCGACGATTACCCTGCCCATCTGTGTCCGCAGCGTGTCCACGAAAAGACTCTCGCGCTCTATGCGTTCGTTGAGTTCCTTGATGTTGATGACTTCACCCATTTTTATCTCTTTTTTGTTGTTTGCTGTTTCGGTATCTATTAACGCCTTGCGCTCCGAATTATTGCGCAGGCGAGTCTTTTTCGGATGGCCGGTTGCTCTCCTCCTGCGTCAGTTCGGCGAAGCAATGGCGGCAAATAGGCTCGTAGGTGTCCTTCTCGCCGAGCATCACCAACTTGTCGTTCTTGGCAAGGCGGTGCGAGTGGTGCGCCAGATTGCCGCAACGGACGCAGATGGCGTGTACCTTCGTAACATATTCGGCGGTGGCCATAAGCGCAGGCATCGACCCGAAAGGCTTGCCGAGATAGTCCATGTCCAAACCCGCAACTATGACGCGCACACCGCGATTGGCCAACTGACGGCATACATCGACGATGCTCTCGTCGAAGAACTGCGCCTCGTCGATGCCGATCACATCGACATCGGCAGCCATAAGCAGTATGTTCTGTGGCGACTCGACGGGTGTGGAACGTATGGTCGTGGCATTGTGCGACACGACATCCTCTTCGGAATAGCGTACATCGATGCACGGCTTGAAAATTTCCACCCGCTGATGCGCAAACTCCGCACGACGCAGGCGACGAATCAACTCCTCGGTCTTGCCCGAGAACATAGAGCCGCAGATTACCTCAATCCAGCCCTTCTGACTTGCATTTTCCAAAAACATTTTTCGGTCGAAACTTTAATTTATCGTGTTACTATTATTGTTACGCTGTTCCTTTTGGGCAGGTTTCCGACCGAAAAATGTTTCGGTGTTACCCATCCCCTCGCCCCCCCCTCCTGTGAGGGGGAAGTTTTTCGGTCGAAACTTTAATTTATCGTGTTACTATTATTGTTACGCTGTTCCTTTTGGGCAGGTTTCCGACCGAAAAATGTTTCGGTGTTACCCACCCCCTCGCCCCTCCCTCCTGTGAGGGGGAAGTTTTTCGGTCGAAACTTTAATTTATCGTGTTGCCGACCCTTGCAGGAAAAATTTCGATTATCGTGCATGGCGTATCGATGGTCTGCAAAGCGCGGCGAGCATTGAAATTTCCGTAAATTGCCCTCCTGTTTTCCAACTGCCGATTCGCTATCCGCCAATCGTCGATTTTTCTCTACTCCTCCACTCTTTCGATATGTGCGCCGATGGCGTTTAGGCGGCCTTCGATGTCGCGGTAGCCTCGGTCGATTTGTTCGATGTTCTGAATCGTGCTGGTACCCTCCGCGCTCATAGCGGCGATAAGCAGCGACACACCCGCGCGGATGTCGGGCGAGGTCATCTTGGTCGCACGCAACCGTATGCAGTGGTCTTGACCGATGACGGCGGCGCGATGAGGGTCGCACAGAATCACCTGCGCACCCATCTCTATCAGTTTATCGACGAAGAACAATCGGCTTTCGAACATCTTTTGATGAATCAGCACCGAGCCTTTGGCCTGTGTCGCGACAACGAGCAGTACCGACAGCAGGTCGGGCGTCAGACCCGGCCATGGTGCATCGGCGATAGTCATAATCGAGCCGTCGATAAAACTCTCTATGGCATAGTGGTCTTGTTGCGGAATGTAAATATCGTCTCCGCGCCTCTCGATTTCGATGCCGAGCCGCGCGAACTGTGCCGGAATGATGCCCAGATTGTCGAACGATACGTCTTTTATGGTCAGTGCCGAACGGTTCATCGCCGCCATGCCGATAAAACTGCCGACCTCAATCATATCGGGCAGCAGTCGGTGTTCCGTGCCGCCGAGAGCCGTAACGCCCGCGATTTCGAGCAGATTCGAGCCTATGCCTCGTATATGTGCACCCATGCGGTTGAGCATGCGGCACAACTGCTGGATGTAAGGCTCGCATGCGGCGTTGTAGATGGTCGTCTTGCCTTTGGCCAACACGGCAGCCATGACGATATTCGCCGTACCCGTTACCGAAGCCTCGTCCAGCAACATGTAACAACCATGCAACCGCTTGGCGTGTACCGAAAAGAACGATTCGGCAGCGTCGAAGTCGAACTCGGCACCGAGATTTTGGAAACCGATGAAGTGTGTGTCCAACCGTCTGCGTCCGATTTTGTCGCCCCCCGGTTTCGGGATGTAGCCCACACCGAATCGGGCGAGCAGCGGACCGATAATCATCACCGAGCCGCGCAGACGGGTGCAACGTTTGCGGTAGTCTTCGCTTTTGAGGTAGTCGAGATTTATCTCCTTGGCGGCGAAGGCGAAGGTGTCTGCCGACAACTCCTCGACCTCCACGCCCATTGCCCGCAGCAGGTCGATGAGTTGCTCCACATCGAGTATGCGCGGAATGTTGGATATAACCACCCGTTCGGGTGTGAGCAGAGTGGCGCAGATGACCTGCAAAGCCTCGTTTTTAGCACCCTGCGGAGTGATTGCTCCCGACAGGCGATGACCGCCTTCGACCTTGAAAATTGCCATAACGGATAAGATTGTACCAAATTATCCTCAAAGATAGCGAATGTTCCGAAAAAATCAAAAGATTTCGTCGGGTATTGCCGTGCGCACAGTGTGCAGCGTTAAGCCCGACGAGGACAAACTATGCCGATGCCGCCCTTTATGCAGTCGATTGTGAGCGGAAAATCGGCTCCGTGCTGACCATCCACGTCGGTCAGCGGCGAGAGTGGCGACGACATCTCGATATGCGAAGTGCGGATGTGGCGGATGGCGAAATTGGGACGACCGTTGATAAGATAGAGCAGTATTGCCCAACTGCAGGCGAAGATGTTGCATTTGTCGAGCATCAGCATATCAAGCATACCGTCCCTTACCGAAGCCTTGCGTGCCAGATGAAAACCGCCTGCCGTTTCGCCGTTGAAGACCAAAGTGATAAGGCTGCGTATGTCGAATTCGCCGCCGTCGTGCTTCACGTGCAACGGGATAAATTCGCGTCGGTGCAACTCCTTCTGCCCCTCGATGAGGTAGGCGGCCTTGCCGATGCGGTGCTTTATGCGGTCGGGGGTGTGTTGCGAAGTGGTGGTAAAGAGTCCGAAACTGAATACGTTGATGAAATAGAGTCCGTTCACGCAACCGCAATCGACCCGTTCTGCTTCGCCGCCGATAATCTGCCGTGCCGCGTGGACGAAATTTTTGCTCATGCCGATTGCACCCGCAAAATCGTTCGCCGTTCCTGCGGGGATGATGCCTATCGGCAGGTCGATGCCTCGCGCCTTCATCGCATTGACAACATAGTTTATCGTGCCGTCTCCGCCGCATACCACGACTAAATCCAGCATCTGCGGCTCCACTTCGTCGAACGGATTTTTGCCGAACTCTATCAGTTGCGACCACGGCTCGTAGCCTCCCTGCAAAAAGACCTCTTCAATCTCGTCCAGACTCTTTCGGATTTTCGCGTGGCCTGCCTTTATATTATATAGTATCAACGCAAGTTTCATTTGTCGGTATTTTGTGTGTTCGGTTTATCGTTGGCGGTGCTTTCGTCCAAAGTCGAAAATATCTCGTATTCGGCATCGGCGTCATGTTCGGGTGCGAGGATGAAATAGACCCGCACGCTGTCGCGCATCTGCGTCGCCATCTCTATTGCCCGCTGCTCGCCCAATGCCATGAACATCGTGCCGAGAGCGTCGGCTGTGGTGCAGTCGCGCGTAACGACGGTTGCCGAAAGCAGTCGCGAACAGACGCTTTCGCCCGTCAGAGGATTTATCGTATGGGCGATTTTGCGCCCCTGCGAATCGGTGTGGAAACGGCGATAGTTGCCCGACGTGGCCAATGCGGCATCGCTCACATCGACCGTCGTCTGCATGTATGCCCCGGGCGAATCGTTGCCGTCGAAGGGTGCGTCTATCGCCACGCGCCACTTTCTGCCCTTGCCGTTTATGCCGCGAGCCCTAATCTCGCCGCCGATTTCGACTATGTAGTCGGCAACGCCTTTGCTCTCCAAAAATTCGGCGACCATATCCACCGTATAGCCTTTGGCTATCGAATTCAAATCCAACTGCACGCGCTCGTCATCCTTGACGATGTGGTTGCCTTCGACGTGCAGCCGCGACATACCCACAAACTGCAACAGCGAATCGATGTCGGGTTGTGCGGTTGCGTGCTTTGCGGCAAAACCATAGGCTTCGGTCAGCGGTTTGACGGTGATGTCGTACATGCCTCCGCTGATGCGGTGTATCTCGGAGGCAACGGCGATGTTGCGCAGTATGTGGCAATCCGCCGAGTCGGTCAGATTGGCGTTGATGCGGCTGAGCAGCGACTGTTCGTCGAAAATCGACATCGAGGCCTTCGCCTCGCCATCGATGCGCATGATGCCGGCATATATCTCCTTCGGCGAACGGTCGGTGCGGGCAACCACGTGGAAGGTCGTGCCGAGCATCGCTCCGTCCACTGTAACGTAGCGTGCCTCGTGCCGGCAGCCCGCAAATGCGAATGCCGACAACGCAACGGTCGCAAATATCGCCAATCCCTTCATACGGCGCAAAGTTACAAAAACGTATCGTATTGCCAAACCGCTTCCTCGCGATTTGCCCCGACTTCGCACAAATAAAGTGCAAGGATTTGGTATTTAACAATAAAAAGTCTATATTTGCACCGCTTTGACGTGATTCGTGGTAAGGCGGATGCGGAGAAGTATAACAATTAAATAAACAAAATTATGGCTTATTTAACAGCAGAGAAAAAGCAAGAGCTTTTCGGTAAGTACGGCAAGTCTAACGTGGACACAGGTTCTCCTGAGAGCCAGATTGCCCTGTTTTCGTACCGTATCAACCACCTTACTGAGCACCTCAAAAACAACCGCCACGACTTCGGCACGCAGCGTTCGCTGTTGCGATTGGTCGGTAAGCGTCGTCAGTTGTTGGAGTACTTGAAGGAGGTCGATATCGAGCGTTATCGTGCTATCGTTAAGACTCTTAACCTCCGTAAGTAAGAGGTCGAAAATGAAGGCAGCCGCAAAAGTTGCCTTCATTTGCTTTATTTTGAATCGTATTCCGGTGCAACAGGCATCGGGGACAGAAACGAAAGGGCAGAAACCGAAGACGCAAAGACGAAAAGAGAGAAACAATTATTTTTTGGACGAATAAAATTATGGAAGAGAAGAAATTGTACAACGCAGTACAAAAATTTATCCCGCTGTCGGGTGGACGCGAGATTATGATTGAGACCGGCAAACTCGCCAAGCAGGCGGACGGCTCGGTGGTTGTCAAGCAGGGCGATACGATGTTGCTCGCTACGGTTGTGGCAGCCAAGGATGCCAAAGAGGGCACCGATTTTATGCCGTTGCAGGTCGAATACAAAGAGAAATTTGCGGCGGCAGGCCGCATACCGGGTGGTTTCATGAAGCGCGAGGGCAAGGCGAGCGACAACGAGATTCTCGTTGCCCGTCTGATTGACCGTGCTTTGCGCCCGCTGTTCCCTGCCGACTATCATGCCGAAGTATATGTTACGGTCAATCTGATTTCGGCAGATCCCGATATACAGGCCGATGCTCTTGCAGGTTTGGCTGCATCGGCAGCACTTGCAGTGTCGGACATTCCGTTCGGAGGCCCTATTTCCGAAGTGCGTGTGGCACGCATCGACGGCGAATATGTTATCAACCCTACATTCTCGCAGATGAAGGATGCCGACCTCGACATTATGGTCGGCGGTACAATCGACAATATCCTGATGGTCGAGGGCGAGATGAACGAGGTGTCGGAGGAGGTGATGCTCGGTGCAATCAAGGCTGCCCACGAGGCAATCAAGGAGCAGTGCGCCGTGCAAATCGAACTCTCGAAGGAGTTGGGCAAAGATGTCAAGCGCGTGTATTGCCACGAGACTAACGACGAGGAGTTGCGCCAAACCATCATCGCCGAACTCTACGACAAGGCATACGCCATTGCCACGAGCGGCACGATGAAGCACGAGCGCGAGGAGGCATTCGACGCTTTGGAGGCAGAGTTTGCTTCGCGCTTTACCGAGGAGGAGTTGGTCGAGAAGGCACCGCTTATCCACAAGTATTTCCACGACGACGTGCAGAAGAAGGCGATGCGCAACATGATTCTCGACGAAGGCAAGCGTCTGGACGGTCGTCGTTGCGACGAAATCCGCCCTATCTGGTGCGAAGTCGGTTACCTGCCGCGTGCTCACGGCTCGGCAATCTTCACCCGTGGCGAAACGCAGTCGCTCTCGACCGTTACGCTCGGTACCAAACTCGACGAAAAGATGTACGACGAGGTGCTGCGTCAGGGTACGGAGCAGTTCGTGCTGCACTACAACTTCCCGCCGTTCTCGACGGGCGAGGCAAAGGCGGCTCGCGGTTTGAGTCGTCGCGAAATCGGTCATGGCCACCTTGCTTGGCGTGCGCTCAAACCGATGGTGCCGGTAGGTGAGGAGAATCCTTATGCCGTGCGTGTCGTTTCCGATATTTTGGAGTCGAACGGCTCGTCGTCCATGGCTACCGTATGCGCAGGTACGCTTGCGCTCATGGATGCGGGTGTTAAATTGAAGAAGCCTGTTTCGGGTATCGCCATGGGTCTGATTTCCGACAGCGCAACAGGCCGTTGGGCAGTGTTGTCGGATATTTTGGGCGATGAAGACCACCTCGGCGACATGGACTTCAAGGTTACGGGTACGAAAGACGGTATCACCGCAACGCAGATGGATATCAAGGTGGACGGCCTCTCTTACGAGGTACTCGCCAAGGCTTTGGAACAGGCTCGCGTAGGCCGCATGCACATCTTGGGCAAAATTACCGAGTGCATCGCCGAGCCTCGTGCCGACTACAAGCCGTTCGTTCCGCGCATCGAGCAGATTACCATTCCGAAAGACTTTATCGGTGCGGTTATCGGCCCGGGCGGCAAGGTTATTCAGGAGATTCAGAAACTCACCAATACCACCATCACCATTACCGAGAACGAAGAGGTCGGCATCGTCGATGTATTCGGTCCGGACAAGGCCTCTATCGACGGAGCGATGGAGCGCATCAAGGCCATCGTGGCAGTGCCGGAGGTCGGCGAGGTCTATTCGGGTCCTATCAAATCGATTGTCGCATTCGGCGCATTCGTCGAGATTCTGCCTGGAAAAGAGGCGTTGCTGCACATCTCCGAAATCGACTACAAGCGTTTCGAGACGATGGAGGAGACAGGCCTGAAAGAGGGCGATACCATCGAGGTAAAACTCATCGGCATAGACCAAAAGACGGGCAAACTCAAACTCTCGCACAAGGCTTTGCTGCCTAAACCCGAAGGTTGGGTAGAGCCCGAGCGCAAACCGCGCGAGCGCAGACCGGAGCGCAACGACCGCTCCCGTGGCGGAGAGCGTCGCGAGCGTCGTCCGCGTCCCGAGCATAAGGACGAATAACGGCGGCCGATAACCGCCCGACTGTCTGACGTGCGGAGGCGACAGGGTCGCTTCCGCACTTTTGTTGACAAATCGGCGGGTATTTGTGCCAATATGTCTCTGCCGACTGCGGCTTGGCAGGAAATTTGCGGATATACAAATACGCCGTGCGCATAAGCGGATATGAAGATTGCGCCGTTTTTTTGTTGCAAATACGAAAAATATGTATAACTTTGCCATATAAAGCCGTATTGGCATCCGTATAAAATGCACAAGCGGAATTTGCGAAGAGAAAGAGAATTTTATTAACTAATTATTAAATTGTTTCAACCATGAAAAACTTACTGAAAGTTACGACTGTACTCGCTGCGGCTTCGTTGCTGCTGTCGGGCTGTAATTGCTTCAAGAAGATGGCGAAAGACCCATCGGCAATTAAGGTAACTGCTACGCCGGAGGTATTGGCGTACAACAACGGTAAAATCGCTGCCGACATCAAGGCCGAGATTCCTGCCGACTATTTCAACAAGAAGGCTACTTTGAAGGTTACGCCTGCAATCGCTTTCGAAGGCGGTTTGGTTACGGGCGAAACTCTTCTGTTGCAGGGCGAGAAAGTACTCTCGAACGGTTTGGTTGTCAAGAAAGCCGAGTCGTTGTCGCTCAATCGCCACGTGGAGTTCGCTTACCAGAAGGGTATGGAGCGTTGCGAACTCAAACTGCTGGTCGAGGTTAAGTGCAAGAAGGGCGAATTTACCCTCATCAATGCCAACAACGGTGCGCTTCCGACCAAAGAGGAGGCTGCCATTTTGGCAAAGGGCGGCGATGCTGCCAAGGCCGTAAAGAAGGAGTTCGGTCTGACCGTTGCCAAGGGTCTGAATATGTTGCAGAAGGATTTGGACTATTCCGAGGCAATGCAGGCAGAGGCCAACGCCTACAAGAACGTTACCACCAAGGTTGTCAAGGCAGACATCGTTTACAAAATCAACTCGTCGGTGGTTGCCAAGAAGGCTGTCAAGACCGACGACATCGCTGCTCTCAAAGCCAATGTCGAGGCCAACAAGGCCAACGACCGTGCTTCGCAGTCGGTTTATGTAAACGGTTATGCTTCGCCTGATGGTCCCGAGAAGTTCAACGACAAACTCTCCGACAAGCGTAGCAAGTCGGGCTTGAAGGCTGTCGAGAAACTGCTCAAAGATTCGGGTCTGAACATCGACGCTGCCGCTTACGGCGAGGATTGGGAAGGTTTCCAAGAGGCTGTTGCCGCATCGAACATCGAGGATAAGAATTTGATTCTCCAAGTTTTGAAGATGTACTCTTCGTCGGCAGAGCGCGAGAAGGAGATTAAGAACATGTCGTCCGTATTCAAGGCTTTGAAGAGCGACGTGCTTCCTAAACTCCGTCGTGCGCAGATTGTGAACAGTGCCGATATTACCGGCAAGACCGACGCCGAGATGGTTGCTCTCATCAACGAGGGTAAGGTTGCCGAACTCGACCTCGAAGAGTTGCTCCACATCGCTGAGGCAGAGCCTGCTGTTGCAGAGGCTGCTTTGGTCGAGGCTACAAAGACGGGCGACGCTCGCGCACTCAACAACCTCGCAGTGGTTTATGCGAAGAAGGGTAACTTGGACGCTGCTCTGGCTCAACTCGACAAGGCTGCCAAAGCGGGCGACAAGTCGGCAGAACTCAACACCAACTACGCTTTGGTTTACCTTGCAAAGGGCGAGACCGCAAAGGCCGAGACTTATGCAAAGGGTGCCGATAAGGAGGTACAGGCTTTGGTTGCTGCTGCCAAGGGCGAATATGCTGCCGCATCGAAGAATTTGAGCGGTTACAATGCTGCCGTTGCTCACGTTCAGGCAGGCAACTATGCTGCCGCATCGAAGAGCCTTGCAGGCGACAACTCGGCAAAGGCAGACTACCTGCGTGCCGTAATCGCTGCCAAGACCGGTAAGGTGCAGGAGGCAAAGAGCCAACTCAAAAGTGCCATCGCAAAAGACGCGACTTTGGCAGAGAAGGCCAAGAACGACGTAAACCTCGACACAATCAAATAGTCGGGCGAACGATAAATGTTACGGGAGAGGGGTGCCTTGTTGAAGGCATCCCTCTCTGTTTGCGGTGCGGAAGAATCAGCCTCCTGCGGCGTTATCCTCGAAGTCGGGCGCAAAGTCTGACCCTCCCCGCACTCGACCACAACAGATTCTTCGCTTCGCTCAGAATGACGAATAGACCTCCTTCTCGAAGCCTTATGAGACATTCGGCAACCCCCTTTTCTCCTACTCCGCAAGGCGGTTTGTTGCGAAAAATCGTGGCAGGCCGAATAGGTTTGCCCCAATTTTGTTATATTTGCGATATGATACGTTTTAATAGAGAGTTTTCGACACGGCACAGATTGATTTTCAGCCTTACATCGGCTCTGTTGCTTGCCGCTCCATGGCTCGGAGCAGGCTGCATGCCGTTGTTTGTCGCCTTTGTGCCGTTGATGCTTATCAGCACCCGTTACGGTGCGTCGTGGCGCGATTGGTGGCGCATGTGCGGTTGGGCGGCATTGACATTTCTGTTGTGGAATGCAATGACCGTGTGGTGGATATGGTTGGCAACGCCTGTGGGTCCGATTGCAGCGTCGATTGTATCGACATGGTGGAGTTTGGCGGCGTTCATGCTCTTTCACACCGTCTCCAAACGCGCTCCGAAGGGGTTGTCGTATGTGCTGTTCATCTCGGCATGGATTGCAGCCGAATACATCTATACGCAAGCACCTGCCCTTTCGTTCCCGTGGCTTACGCTCGGCAACGGATTCTTCGACGACACATGGGCGGTGCAGTGGTACGAATATACGGGAGTGTTCGGCGGCTCGCTGTGGGTGCTGCTCGTAAATGTGCTGGCATTGCAGGCTCTGACATTCAGAAAGCCGTTGTGGATATGCGCGACGCTCGCCCTTACTCTGCCTATCGCGGTTTCGCTCGTGTTGTACAACGTCGAAGACCCCGAAGGCAAACGCTATCTCTCGCGCGAAGGGGTCTGCGTCTCTGCCGTTCAGCCCAATGTCGATTGCTACGCCAAGTTCAACACCGACAAGCAGTGGCAACAAGACAACCTCTGCCACCTGCTTGACGATGTCCTCGATTCGGCAGATTTCGTGCTGATGCCGGAGACCTCGCTCGGTGCAACGCTCGATACGGACAATCTCTCCGATGCCGACATCGTACGGCGCATGGCGGGCGAATTGAGGGATGCCGGTTCGGATGCGATGATTGTTACGGGTTGCGAGACCGTTACGGTCTATGGCACGACCAAAGATTCGGCAACAGCCCGTCGGTTGCACAATCGCTATTACGATGTTTTTAACTCGTCGATAGGCTTCGATGCTTCGGGCGCGGTGCAACTCCACCACAAATGCAAACTTGTCGTCGGTGTCGAGACAACCCCTGCATGGTTGCGCGACAAACAGATTTTCTCGATAGATTTGGGCGGTACGTTCGGGCAGTTGGGTATCGGTTCGTCGGCTCGTCCGTTCGAACACAACGGCATCAAAATCGCTCCCGCAATCTGCTATGAAGGCACCTACGGCAACTTTATGGGCGAATTTGTCCGCAACGGCGCACAGATTATCGGCGTTGTGTCGAACGATGGCTGGTGGGGCAATACGCTCGGCCACAAAACTCTGTTCGCCTACTGCCGTCTGCGTGCAATCGAACATCGGCGCGATGTGGCTCGCAGCGCGAATACGGGAGTGTCGGGCTTTATCACTTCGCGTGGAGACGACATCATCAGATTGGAGTGGGACAAGCGCGGTGTCGTCAGTGCCGAAATACGTCTGAACAACAAAATGACCGTCTATACCCGCTACGGCGACTATATAGCGCGTCTGTCGCTTTACATCGCAGGGTTGTGCCTGTTGTACTTCGTCGCCTACCGTGCCAAAAAGAGATTTTACCTTGTAGATTGACACTATATGAACTACTCCGAGACCATCGATTATCTGTTTTCGTCGCTTCCCGCATTTCATCAACAGGGTGCAACGGCCTACAAACCGGGTTTGGAACGTATCGGCGAATTTTGTCGTCGGTTGGGCAATCCGCAACGCAACTACTTCATCATCCACGTCGCCGGTACCAACGGCAAAGGTTCGGTATCGAATATGATTGCCGCGATTCTGCAACAGGCGGGTTACCAGACAGGTCTGTTCACCTCGCCCCATCTGACCGATTTCCGCGAGCGCATAAAGGTCAACGGCGAGATGATTTCCAAGCAGAAGGTGGTCAATTTCGTCGATAAACATCGGCGCGACATGGAGGAGTGTGAACTCTCGTTTTTCGAGATGACCACCGCATTGGCTTTCGACTACTTTGCACAGAGCGAGGTCGAGGTCGCCGTTATCGAGACGGGCTTGGGTGGCAGATTGGATGCGACGAACATAGTCATTCCCATATTGAGCGTCATCACCAACGTCGGCTTGGAGCATACCGCACTTTTGGGCGATTCGCTGCCGAAGATTGCACGCGAAAAGGCGGGGATAATCAAAAAGAGCATTCCCGTTATCGTGGGCGAATGCAATCCCAACTACAACCTCGTCATCGAGGAGACGGCGCACGATATGCACTCCAACCTGATTTATGCCGAGAACGCCTTTGCCTGCCACGGCCAAAGCGTCGCCAACGACAAACAGGTGTTCGATATGGTGCGTCTGCGCGATGGTCAGGAGTACCGCCTGCAACTCGGACTGCTCGGCGAATACCAACGCCAAAATATCATCACGGCATGCGCCGTGGCAGACTACCTGCACGAGAATACGCCGCTCTCGATAAGTCGCCGTGCGTTGGTCGATGGATTGCGCGATGTGGCGGATATTACGGGCTTTCGCGGACGTTGGCAGGTGATTGCGACCTCGCCGCTTACGGTGTGCGATACGGGACACAATCCGCATGGCATTGCCCTCGTGGGCGAGCAGTTGCGCCACCGTACAGCCACCCGATTGTGCTGCGTCATGGGCTTCTGCGTCGATAAGAATATCGAGGAGATGTTGCGCCTGATGCCTTCGGATGCACACTACATATTTACCCGTGCCGATGTAGCCCGTGCGGCTGCACCCGAGCATATCGCCGAAACAGCCCGTAGTTTGGGTCTCGAATGCGAAACGGCAGCGACTGTCGGCGAGGCTCTCTCTCGTGCCCGCGGGATGCTCTCAGCAGAGGATATGCTTTTTGTCGGGGGGAGTACTTTTGTAGTTGCCGAAGCCATTTCCGGTGCGTAATAATCGGCTTCCTGTTGCGTTATCCTCGAAGTTGGCAAGTAAAGCAACAGATACCTATACAATAAACGGAGCAACCATAAAGATTGCTCCGTTGTTTTTCGGCACTTCTGCCTGTTTTATCGTGCAGGTGTCTATTTCTTGCCGGTGTAGTGGTAGTCGCCCTCTTTGTCGAAGCGGTAGAGAGTCTGCTCCGAAAGCACTTTGTCGTAGAAGGCCTTGACATCGTTCCAGCGGTAGTACGGCTTGATGTCGCTCTCTATCGGGAACTCTGCCTCCTCCTCGTTGATGAGCATCTTGACGATGACATCGCCCGTTTTGGCGTTGCGGTAGAAAATCCACTGCATGTTGCTTGCCATCGGTATATCGAAATCGTGCCAAGTCTGCTCTATCTCCTCGAACGAAGCCGCCTTTTCGCTCCAACCGCGCAGACGCATCGTGTTGTAGAGTCCCATCAGCACGCCGTCATGACCGAAACGCAGCGTTACGGCAGGCTCGGCTGCGGCAACCTTGTCGGCTGCATCGTCCACCAACTGTTTGAGTAGATTGGCGGTTACCTCCGACAGAAAACCTCCTCCCGTACCCGAAGGACCCTTTTCGTGGTAGAATACCGAATTGATAAGTCTCCACCAAGTATATTTCTCGTCGGCAGTAAAGATGTCCGACATATCGACGTTTGCGGGCGTGTTCGGCGTATTGACCGTAACGCGGAACAGGTTGATGACAAAGTCGTCGGCAAATTCGAGGTTGTCGGCAAATTCGGCGGCAAAGAGCGAATGGAGCAACCGCGTATTATCGACCACCGAACGGCGGAACGCATACCAGCCATCGACCCACGGGCCGACAGGATAGCGGTATTTGTCGATGTGTGCGGCAAGTGCGACGCTGTTGTCGCGGTAATACGGATTCAGATAGGGCATGTGCTTTGCGCCCGTATCTATTGAGATGTCGAGCGAAGCGTCGTGGCGCAACAACTCGTTGGTAAAGGAGTTCATGCTCAACAGACAGCGCGGCACGATGGTCGAAACGGCAGTGATGCGCGGATTGTGGCGGAAAATGTCGGGATAACCCTCGTACATGCGCTTTGCGATACCGCGATGCTGCTGTCGGCCGAGCGGAGTCAAATCGCCCGCCAAACCTTGGCACACTTCGGCTATGCGTTGCATGCGTCCGTATATCTCCTTGCCGAACGGTGTCAGGCTGCCCGCCTTGTCGGCAGCGACGAATACCTTGAACACATTGTCGAACTTGTGGTTGTGCAATATGTATCGCGAGCCGTGTCGCCCATAGTGCGAGATGTAGAAGGGCTTGTAGCCCTTGGGTGCAGGCGTAAGGTCGGCAAATTCGGTCGGATAGAGCCGATATACGCCGGCTGCCTTCTCCGGATTGGCCTTAATCTCCTCGCGCATACCCTGCGCAAATGCTGTCATCGACATCGCCGCAACAACGGCAAAAATCAGTAATCTTTTCATCTGTCTGGTCGGTGTTTTTAGGTTTATGTTCAATATCTGTTTTATCTGTTTAGTGTGCTTCCAGCCAACTGTGTCCCACTCCGCAATCGACCACGAGCGGCACGGAGAGTTGTGCTGCACCCTCCATCGCTTCGCGCACGATGCGCTCCACCTGCCCGCGTTCCGAAGCGAGCATATCCACCACGATTTCGTCGTGTACCTGCAAGATGATTCGCGAGCGGATGCCCTCTGCGCGGAATCGTCGCCATACCTCAATCATCGCGATTTTCATAATATCCGCCGCACTGCCCTGTATCGGCGCGTTGATGGCGTTGCGCTCGGCAAAGGCTCGGGCATTGGCATTGCGCGAGGCGATGTCGGCAAGGTAGCGTCGGCGACCGAAGAGCGTGGTTACATACCCCTCTTGTCGTGCCTGCTCCGTTACGCGCTCCATATATTCGCGCACCTTCGGATAGGAGGCGAAATAGCCCTCAATCAGCGCCTTTGCCTCGCTGCGCGGAATATCTAAACGCTGGCTCAATCCGAACGCCGAGATGCCGTAGATGATGCCGAAATTGGCGGTTTTGGCTCGTCTGCGCTCTTCGGAAGTTACCTCGTCGAGCGGCTTGCCGAAGATTTTGGCTGCGGTGGCAGCATGGATGTCCTCGCCGTGCATAAAGGCTTCGCGTAACGATTCGTCTCCGCTCAAATGCGCCATCAGTCGCAACTCCACCTGCGAATAGTCTGCCGACAGCAGCAGATGCCTGTCGTCGCTCGGGATGAATGCCTCGCGAATGGGTCTGCCAATCTCCTCGCGAACGGGTATGTTTTGCAGATTCGGATTGGCCGACGACAGCCGACCTGTGGCGGTAACCGCCTGATTGTACGATGTATGAATGTGTCCCGTAACGGGATTGACCAACAGCGGCAGGGCATCGATATAGGTCGAGAGCAGTTTTTTGATGCCGCGATATTGCAGTATCGTATCGACTATGGCATGTTGGTGCGCAAAGCCCTGCAAATACTCCTCGTCGGTGCAGAACTGCTTGGTTTTGGTCATCTTGGGCTTGTCGGTAATGCGCATCTTCGTAAAGAGCAACTCGCCCAACTGTCGGCTCGAATTGATGTTGAGTGCAGGGTCGTCCGCCATGGTGCGAATCCGCTCCTGCAACGCCGACAACTGCTCCGTCATGGTTGCCGAATAGTGCGCCAGCGATGCGCTGTCGATGCGCACGCCCGTCCATTCCATATCCGCCAATACGTCAATCAACGGCTCCTCGATGCGCTCGTACAATGCCGTCTGATTCTGCTGTACGACCGACGGATAGAGCGCGTGGTAGAGTTGCAGCGTGATGTCGGCATCCTCTGCCGCATACTCCGCAATGCGCTCCAAGCCGACCATATCCATAGTCAGTTGTTTGGCTCCGCGACCTATCAGCGTCTCGATTTCGATGGGCGCATAACCCAAATACCGCTCCGCCAAAGCGTTCATGCCGTGTCGCGCTTCGGGGTCGAGCAGGTAGTGCAGCAACATCGTGTCGTATTTACGTCCCTGTACCCCGATTCCCAACGAGCGCAGAAACAGGATGTCGAACTTCATGTTCTGTCCGACTTTGGCTTTCGTCTCGTTCTCGAACAGAGGGCGCAGAATGGCTGCATACTCGCTTTCGATTTTGTTGCGCTGCGCAGCGTCGGTCGCCGTATCGTGCAGATTGAAAGGTATGTACCAAGCCTCGTGAGGCTTTACGGCAAGGGAGAGTCCTACGATGCGGTCGCGGAATACGTCCAAGCCCGTGGTCTCCAAATCGAAGCAGAACATATCGTATTGCAGCACCTCTGCCACCGTTTCGCGCAACGCCGCTGCATCGCGTACGATGCGGTAGTCGTGAGGTACTGTCGCTACGGTTGCCATGTTTTGCGGAGCGGTGTCGGTCGGTTGCTCCTCATCTGCCGCATCCGTCTCGGTAATTTCTTCGATGTCGGAACTCTGCGACTCCGATGTCGGTACGGAGGTCGGCTCGATTGCATCGAACAACGAGCCTTGTCCCGCCATTGCCGCCCTCTGCATGGCTGCCGACTTGGCGCGTGCCATATTGGCGAGTTGGTACTGCTCGGCCTGTTTCGGTATGCTTAAATCCTCGGCAGGTGCCGCGTTGGTCAAATCGGCGGCAAAGGCCTTGAAATCCAACTCGGCAAACAAGGCTCGCAGTGCGTCGATTTTCGGGCAGCAGACCGTCAAATCCTCTGCGCGGAACTCGATTGGTACATCCAAACGAATGGTGGTCAGCGTCTTGGCAAGTTGCAACCGCTCGCGGTTGGCTGCGATGCTCTCGCCCGTTCGACCCCCTATCTCGGAGGCATGCTCGATGATGTTTTCGACAGTTCCCCACTTGCCGACAAGTTTGCAGGCTCCCTTTTCGCCCACACCGGGAACACCGGGGATGTTGTCCGACGCATCGCCCCACAAGGCGAGTATGTCGCGTACCAACACAGGGTTGTCGATGCCGTATTTCTCGCGGATTGCGGCACTGTCCACAATTTCGATGCCGTCGCCATTCTGTTTGTAGATGCTGCGGTGTTCGCCGACCAACTGCCCGTAATCCTTGTCGGGTGTAACCATATATACATCATAGCCCGCAGCCGAGCCGAGATGTGCCAACGTGCCGATTACGTCGTCGGCCTCGAAACCCTCGACCTCCAAAATCGGTATGCACATCGCCTCGACAATCCGCTTGATGTAGGGTACCGACGCGATGATGTCTTCGGGAGTGGCAGGACGATTGGCCTTGTATTCGGGGAAAATATCTTTGCGAAAAGAACCGCCTTTCGGGTCGAAAGCCACGCCGAGCAAATCGGGATGTTCGCGTTTGATGATGTCGCGCAGGAATTTGGTAAACCCGAAGACTATCGACGTGTTCATGCCGGCACGATTCCGCATAGGCCGTCCCATGAATGCGTAGTAGTATTTGAATATCAATGCGTAGGCATCGACCAAAAACAGTTTTTTCATACTCAGGTCGTTTAGTGGCTCTTTACTGCTCCTCTGCCACCCATTCGGCAAAGGACTTGGCGGTTTCGTAGAGTTTGAGTGAGTGCAGTCGGACGCCGTCAGGCAGAGCGTTGCGCAGCCGTTCGGCAAAATCGACGAGCATATTCTCGCAGGTGGGTTGGTAATCGACCAGCACGATATTGCGGAACTCGCCCGCTATTGTTGCGTGCAGTGCCTCGCTGCGCTCGGTGCGGCGCATAACGAAGGCGTGGTCGAGCCTTGCGACGACAGTCTCATCGACGATGCGTTTCAAATCGCCGAAATCCATCACCATCCCCAACTTCGGATTGGTTTCGTCCGTAACGGGATGCCCCGCAACCGTAACGAAAAGCCGATAGGAGTGGCCGTGTATCTCGCGACACTTGCCGTCGTACCCTTCGAGGGCATGCGCGGCTTCGAACGAAAATTCGCGTGTCAGTCTGATTGTTGCAGCCATTGTCAGAATCGCTTTTCGTCGAGGCATTCGATATACGGCTCGCGCTGGAACGACTCGTCGAGCGAGATATAGGTCTGCGTCGAGGATACGCCCTGAATGTGGAGGATGCTGTCGAAAATCGTGTGCATCAGGTGTTCGTTGTCCACGCAGTAGAGTTTGACCATCAGGGTATAGTTGCCGGTGATGAAGTGGCACTCGACCACCTCGGGGATATGTTTGATTTTCTCCACCACCGATACGGTCATCATCGGGTCCTGAATGCGGATGTTCACAAATGCGCAGACATCGAAGCCGAGCATCTTCGGATTGACCGTCAGACGGCTGCCGAGTACCACGCCCGAATCCTCCAACTTCTTTATGCGCTGATGTATCGCTGCGCCCGATATGCCGCACTCGCGAGCGATTTCGAGGTACGGCATGCGGGCATTCTTGACTAAAAACCGCAGGATTTTGCGGTCGGTTGCGTCCAAATTCACTTTTGTCATAACTGCTCCTTGTTTATCTCTTTAATACGCCGAGTTGCGTTCCGACCTCGACGAAGGCATCTATGCAGCGTTGCAACTGCTCTTCGGTATGGCCTGCCGATACCTGCACGCGGATACGTGCCAACCCCTTCGGAACGACAGGGTAGTAGAATCCCGTAACGAATACGCCTCTCTCCTGCAATGCGACCGCAAACTCCTGCGAGAGTTTGGCGTCGTAGAGCATCACGGCGCAGATGGCGGAGTCGGTCGGCTTGATGTCGAAGCCTGCGGCAATCATCTTATCGCGGAAATAGGCGACATTCGCCACCAATCTGTCGTGCCACTCGTTGCTCTCGCCGAGCATCTTGAAGAGTTCGATTCCGGCACCCACAACGGCAGGCGGCAACGAATTGGAGAAGAGGTAAGGGCGCGAACGTTGGCGCAACATGTCGATAATCTCCTTGCGGCCTGTCGTGAATCCGCCTACGGCTCCTCCGAAGGCCTTGCCGAGAGTGCCGGTCAGAATATCGACCTTGCCGCGCAGGTCGTAGAGTTCGGTGATGCCTCGTCCCGTCTTGCCGAGTACGCCCGCCGAGTGGCATTCATCGACCATGACGAGTGCGTGGTAGCGTTCTGCCAACTCGCAGATTTTGTCCAACGGAGCGGCATTGCCGTCCATCGAGAATACGCCGTCGGTGCAGATGATGCGGAAACGCTGTGCCTGCGCACGTTTGAGACAATCTTCCAACGACTCCATGTCGGCGTTGGCATAACGATAGCGCACAGCCTTGCAGAGCCGCACACCGTCGATAATCGAGGCGTGGTTGAGTGCGTCGGAGATGATTGCGTCCTGCTCGGTAAAGAGCGGCTCGAACACTCCGCCGTTGGCATCGAAGCAGGCGGCATACAAAATCGTATCCTCCGTGCCGAAATAGTCGGCTATCGCACGCTCCAACTCCTTGTGGATGTCCTGACAGCCGCAGATGAAACGTACGGACGACATACCGAATCCGCGCTTGTCCATTGCTCTTTTGGCAGCCTCTATCAGACGCGGATTGTCCGACAGACCGAGATAGTTGTTGGCGCAGAAATTGAGGCATGGCTTGCCGCCGACCTCGATTTCGGCGCGTTGAGGCGAGCAGATGACGCGCTCGGTTTTGTACAATCCGGCCTCTTTGATGGCCTCTAACTCCTTTTGCAGAAATTGTTGAAATGCGCCGTACATAGTGTTGCGATGTTTTTGGTTGTTTGTAAGATTCATTCCCAATATCGCAAAGATAGGGCTTTTACCGCATTTTTTACTACAAAAACGAACAATTTTGTTGCTGTTGCTTACATTGTTTAAGATAAATCGGCACGTTTTGTGCAACTTACTCGTTGGCGAACGACTGCAATTCCAAATTTATTCTTAAATTTGTGCCGACAGTTCCGAACGAACAAGGCTGATAATTCAATACAATAACACAACAGATAAAAATCAAAGAGTATGTTTGCGATTGACAATTACGATTTCAAAGGCAAGCGCGCGATTATCCGCGTGGATTTCAATGTGCCTCTCGACGGCGAAGGCAAAGTAACCGACGATACACGCATTCGTGCCGCCATTCCGACCATCAAAAAGGTTTTGGAGAAGGGTGGAGCGGTTATCCTTATGTCGCACCTCGGCCGTCCGAAGAAGAACAACGATACCAAATTCTCGTTGGAGCAGATTATCCCTGCCATCGAGGCTCGTTTGGGACATAAAGTCTGCTTTGCGGGCGACTGCATGGGCGAGAAGGCTGCCGAGATGGCGAAGAATCTCAAATCGGGCGAGGTGATGTTGCTCGAAAACCTCCGTTTCTATGCCGAGGAGGAGGGCAAACCGCGCGGTTTGGCAGAGGATGCCACCGACGAGGAGAAGAAGGCTGCAAAGAAGGCTCTGAAAGAGGGTCCGCAGAAGGAGTTCGTAAAGCGACTCGCTTCGTATGCCGACTGCTACATCAACGACGCATTTGGTACGGCGCATCGCGCTCACTCCTCGACTGCCCTTATAGCCGACTACTTCCCTCACGACAAGATGTTCGGCTACGTTATGGAGAACGAGTTGAAGGCTATCGACGGCGTTATGCAGCATCCGCAGCGTCCGTTCGTGGCAATCATCGGCGGCTCGAAGGTCTCGACCAAAATCACCATCATCGAGAAGTTGATGGAGAAGGTGGACAAAATCATCATCGGTGGCGGTATGACCTATACGTTCGCTGCTGCGCAGGGCGGTAAAATCGGCAACTCGATTTGCGAGCCCGATATGTTCCCTGTGGCTCTCGACATCCTTGCCAAGGCAAAGGAGAAAGGTATCAAAATCGTTACTTCGCCAGATGCGCTCATAGCCGACGCATTCTCGCAGGAGGCAAACACCAAAGTTGCTCCTGCCGACAACATTCCTGATAATTGGGAGGGTGTCGATATTGCCGACGAGGGCAAAAAACTCTTCCGCGAGGAGATTCTCGGCTGCAAGACCATTCTGTGGAACGGTCCTGTCGGCGTGTTCGAAATCGACAAGTTCGCCACGGGTTCGCGTGCGGTTGCCGAAGCCATTGCCGAGGCTACCGAGAAGAACGGCGCATATTCGCTCATCGGTGGCGGCGATTCGGTTGCCTGCATCAACAAGTTCGGCTTGGCAAACAAAGTGTCGTATGTTTCGACCGGTGGCGGTGCATTGCTCGAATATATGGAGGGCAAAGAACTGCCGGGTGTAGCCGCAATCCGCAAGTAATCGCTTGCGAAGTACGCATTGCAAAGGCATCGGGAATCCCGATGCCTTTTTGTTGTTGTGGTTTTTTATGGGCAACCAACCCTCTGCCCGAGATTCTTCTGCGTGGTTTTGGGTATAACGGGTTTGTCTGCGCGTGCCAACGCTTCTAAGAGAACTAAGAGTTCTAAGAGGATAGGAGACGCTGATAAACAGCAGAGTTTAAGGGGTTTCAGAGGGTTAAAAGGTTTCAGTGTTTCAGGGCAGATGAAATAGAATAGAAGACCTTGCTGCTTATCATAGTTCTCTTAGATCTCCCAGAACTCTTAGAAAAAGCCGCACGTGATAAGATAACCGTTATACCCGAGACCTAACCACTACTTCTCTATTTCTGCGACGGAGGCACCGACGAATGCGACGATGTCGGTAGGCGATATGCGGAGTTGCAGACCTCGCACGCCCGCACTGACATAGATGTAATCGAACTCTGCGCACGAGGCATCGAAAAAGGTCGCAAACGCCTTTTTCATCCCTATCGGCGAGCAACCTCCGCGTATGTAGCCCGTTACCGCCAACAAATCCTTCATCGGAATCAGGTCGGCACTCTTGTTGCCCGACACGCGGGCGGCAGCCTTCAAATCGACCTCCTTGTCGCCCTGCACCACGCATACGAAATAACCTGTCCTGTCGCCTCGCAGTACGAGCGTCTTATAGACCCGCTCCACAGGTTCGCCGAGCGAAGCGGCTACATGGGTGGCAGACAAATCGGCCTCATCGACCTTGTAAGGAATCAGCCCGTATGCGATGCCTGCGCGGTCGAGCAGCCGTGCCGCGTTGGTCTTTTCGGTTTTGGCCTTTTTCATCACTGCTCCACTTTGCGCCGCCAATTCAGCAGAGGCAGCAGAAACGAGATGACCGATGCGGCAATCCAAAAGAGTGCTGCCTGCGAAAAGTCGTAATGTTTGACGGTTTCGCCCACCTCGTTTACCGTTTCGGTGATGTTGTTGTCGATAAGATAGCCGCTGACGACCTCCTGCAAAGCGGCTGCGGCATAACTTGCCATACCCACTATGCCGAGTGCTGCACCCGTAGCCTTGCGCGGTACGATATCGACCGCCATCAATCCGCCCAAGAAACAGATAAGCACGCCTATCGCTATGCCGAACAACACCATGCTGACGATATTGACCGCGTAGGAGTTGCCGCCGTAGATGAACAATATGTAGGATACAGAGAGCAATATGCCCGACATAAGTGCCGGTACTTTGCGGTTACCCTTGAAAAGCACGTCGGAGAGCCAACCCGACAATACCGTGCCGAATATGCCCAACAGCGCATTGATGGAGATGATGAACGTGGCATCGCCCATCGCGAAGCCTTTGGCCTCCTGCAAAAACAATACGCCCCAACTATTGAGCGAATAGCGGCTCACATACATAAATGCCGAGGCTGCCGCCAAAATCCACACTGCGGGCGAACGCAACACCTGCCGTTGAATAGCCTTGGTGCTTTCGCTCTCGGCATCGGTCGGTTTGCTCTCGTGCGAGAGTACCTCGATGGCCGGCAGACCCTTGCTCTCGGGCGTATCGTGCAGAAACCACACAACTATTGCCACACCGATAACGCCTGCCATGGCCGAGCCGAAGAAACCCCACTGCCAACCGGCAACTGCCACGACCTGCCCCACGAAGACGAACGAGAACCACTCTCCGAGGTTGTGGCTTGCCGAAAAGAAGCCGTAGAAGGTGCCTCGTCGCGACAACGGAAACCAACGCGACAGCGAGATTATGGCGGGAGGTGCGCCCATCGACTGCGCCCAACCGTTCACACCCCACATGACGGCGAATACGACGAACATGACGGAGGTGGTTATGGCGGTTATGCCCGAAGCCAAGCCGAGTACTCCCATGATAAAGTTGGCGAGGGTCGATACAATCAGACCCGTAGCCATAAACTTTTTGATGTTGCAGTAGTCGGCGACGAAGCCGTTTACGAACTTGCCGACCGCATAGGCAATCAGAAGTGCCGAGCCGATATAGCCGAGTTGGGTCGCATCGAGGATGCCGTTGTCGATAATCGGCTTTTTCATCACATTGAGGCTCGTGCGGCAGACATAGTAGAGGCTGTAACCGAGCGTGGCAGCCGCAAACGACTGCAAAGCCAACCGACGATAGTAGCGTTGTCCCTGCTCGGAGGTTGCATCGACCGTTGCGGCAGACGGGCTGCTGATGGCGTAAAACCGCCCTATTTTTGCGAACAGACCCATGTTACTTCAATGTATGGCGACCCTTTTTGTCGAGATATTCGATAAGCAGCGCAGGACGGTCGGTCTGAATCATCGTCGCGCCCATTTTCAGCACTCCGCCATATACGGCATCCGTGTTTTTGACTGCACGGTCGTCCTCGTAGCCATGTTGCTCTCCGCCGCAGAGCGAATCCCACAGGGTATTCACCCACAGACGCGCACCCGATTTCAGTACACGGTCGAACTGCTTTTGATGCCCTTTCAACGTACCGTCCCAACACATCTCGTATGCCAACGGGTGGATGTCGCTCGCCAAATAGGCTTCGAAAAGTTCGCTGTGCTTCTCCCACCTTTGGGCGGTATAGTTGATAATCGGCATGTAAATCATGTTGCGTTTGTGTGCCGCAAGTTTGGCTGCCACCTTCTCGGGCGACTTTTTATCCTTGATTATCACCTGCTCGACCATGTCGCGCTCTTCGAGCAGCGGCAGTATCTGATCGTAATAAGCGTAACCCTTGTCGATGTTTATCATCACACGGTTGCGGCACAAATCGAGAGCCTCTGCCAACGTCGGCATACGGTATTTCGGCATTTTGACCCCGTGTTCCGAACGCAGACAGCAACGCCGAATCGAATCGTAGGTTATCTCGGAGATTTTGCCTTTGCCGTTCGTGGTACGGTTGATTGTCTTGTCGTGGCACAGCACCAACACGCCGTCTGCCGTGCGGTGAATATCCATCTCGACAATATCCACGCCCATATTGATAGCCGATTCGATGGCTTCGAGCGAGTTTTCGGGATAGTTGCGCCAATCGCCGCGATGCGATATGACGATTACGTATTCCGATTTGGGATTGCGCAATTCGCGCAAAATGCGCTCGGCGCGACTCTGCGCCAAGGCGACAACCGCTGCTGCAAGGCAGAGCGAGAGAGTAAAAAGTCTTTTCATCAGTTACGATTGTTTAGGGCGGCAACAGCGATTGCCGCAAAACAAAGGTAACTCTTTTCCTGCGGAAAACCAAACACCGAGCAATCTTATTTGAACTCCGCTCTGCGCAACACCCCGCACGATATGGTTACACAGACGATATTTTTGCTATATTTGCATTGTTTCAACCGACGAGAACATGGCAACACAACACACCCATCCGCACCTTGCGACCGATGCCGTATCGCTGCGCCGTACATCGCGCGCACTGACGATAGGCATAGCAATCAACACGGCATACGCCTTCATCGAATTTGCCATGGGCTTGTGGCAGGGTTCCATGGGCTTGGTCGCCGATGCCGGCCACAACCTGAGCGATGTGGCAGGTTTGGCATTGGCTCTGTTGGCTATGAAACTCGTCGAACGGCAAGCCGACAACCGTTACACTTTCGGATACAAAAAGGCCTCCGTACTCATCTCGTTGGTCAATGCCGTCATTCTGCTCTTTGCCGTGGCAGGCATCATCGGCGAGAGCATCCACCGCCTGTTCGCACCCGACCGAATCGAGGGTTGGAGCGTGGCGATTACCGCAGGAGTGGGTGTTGCGGTCAATTTTATTGCGGCACGGCTGCTCGATGCCGACAAGGGGCGCGATTTGAACATCAAGGGGGCGTATCTGCACATGATGCTCGACATGGCGGTATCGGTCGGCGTGGTCGTATCTGGTATCATCATCTCCTTTACGGGTTGGTATATCATCGACCCGATTATCGGTCTAATCGTTGCCGCAGCCATAATCTACTCGTCGTGGGGGTTGTTCCACTCGTCGTTGCGCTTGGCAATCGACGGCGTACCCGAAGGCATAGACCCCGACCGTATAGTCGAGGCGATTGCGCAGAGCGAGGGCGTCGTAAATGTGCATCACGTCCATATCTGGGCTCTCAGTACCACCGAGACCGCTCTGACGGCACACATCGTCGTAAACGACATCAACCGTTCCGACGCAATCCGCAACGCCGTAAAGGAGAAGTTGAAGGGCTTGGGCATCTGCCACTCCACCATAGAAACCGAATCGGAGAGTTGTTTCAGCGGGCAGGGCGACGACAGCGATTAGGAGCGGCAATCGACCGACGACATCGCGCGATACACAAAACAAATGAATCGGCGGCTGTTGTACAACAGCCGCCGATTCCCGCAAAAAGATAATAATATAATAATTGTTGAAAAAGTGTGTGTCGTCTATCGGTTGCGCTTTGCGAATTTGAAATCGAAGCCGATGCTTACGATTGTGCTGCGACGGCTGTATCGGCTCGTGTAAGGCAGCTCGGTCGTTGCGTTCAAAGTCTTGACGGCATTTACCGTGTGAGGCAGATAGAAGCCGTGGCTCGCGCTCAAATTGAAGCGCACCTTCTCGCTGATGTTGAATGCACCGCCCAAACCGAAGGTGAGGCAATCGAGTTGGTAGCCGAGTTCGGAGTGGAATGCGTCTTTGACATTGTAGTCGGTGTACTGCAAACCGCAACTTACCAACCAACGTTTGTTGATGTTCCACTCGACGCCTACGATATACTCCATGGTGTTGCGGTTTACGAGATTCTGTTTCGGAATGTCGGTACCTAATGCGTTTTCGTAGTGGGCATCCTTGTCGAAGTAGCAGTGGTATTGCGCCGTCAGCGTAACCTTGTCCACAAAACGCTTGGAGAGAGCCACAGCCAACAGTGCCGGCTGGTCGTAAGGGGTCTTCGCTCCATCGGGATAGAGACCCGTATCATCGACTTTGGTCTTGTTTTTGAGCGTAATCGCCGTGCGGAACTCGTATTTTACCGATGCAGACCAACCTTTGTGGTTGAAATAGAGTGCCAGCACAGGGCTGATTCCCCAACCTGTTTGTTCGGCATTGAGTTGCTTGTCGGCAACCAAACCTGCATATTGACCTGCCGCTGCTTTGAGCGTCTGGTCGATTGCGCCGTCGGGCAGCGATGCCACATGCGAGAAGATGCCGTAAGCACTCTTCATCGTGCCGTCCAAACCGAGAGCCGGCAGCGTAGGATTTATCATGATGTTGCCGATATTGCCCTTATACTCGTTGGTGATGTAGTTGATGCGTGCCTGTGCCGCAAACGAGAGCCATTTAGTCAATCGTACCGATGCACCTACATTTACCGCGTATGTTACCTGATAGCCGTGTACCTTGCAATCGAGCGAATACTGATTGGTCAGAATGCCGAGTTGGGAGATTGCCAACGGCAGTACGGCGAACTGCGATTCGAATGCGCCGAGTCCGTCGTTGTATTTGGCTTTACCTCCACCGCCGCCGACACCTACCGATGCCATGATGGCGAAGCGTTTGTACTTCCAAACCAAATCGAGATTAGGCAACAGTGGTGCGAAGGTCTTACCGTCAAAACGCTTGGTTTCGTTGCCGCCATTCATTGCAAACGGCGCATAGGTAATCTCCGAACGACGATTCTGGAAGACGAATTGGTTGCCGAGCGAGAAGTGGAAACCATCCTCCATGAATGCGGTACCCGCAGGGTTGAAATAGACGGCATCCGGATCGAGCGATGTGCCGCGAGCGAGATGACGCACCCATTGTGCGCTCTGGTTGGTGTTGGTCATAATACCGCCCGCAAAAACATTGGTTACTGCGAACGCAGCGAGAATTGTCAAAAATACTTTCTTCATCTTTTGTTTGTATTTGGTTCGTGCCGCCCGCCTTTTCGGGAATTATCCGCTCGTGGAGCGCATGATTGTCAGCCTGTAATCGGGAGCAAGCGGTGCAAAGGTCGCCATTGCAAAGAGAAGGAAAAAGCAAAATGGGAAATTGCCCGTACGGGATGTGGCGAAACTCTTATAGGGGACGAAAATCGAATATGAGTGGCGAAATATCCGATAGACCGATCTGCCAAGATATCGTTTCAGGCGTATGCAGCATTAAATTTTACGCTGTAATGTTGCAGTATGCGAAAATTCAC
>CALYVN010000019.1 GCA_945494785.1 uncultured Alistipes sp. | reverse complement strand
TGGTGTTTTTTCGGTTTGAGTCGACTGTGGGGGGGCGGTGTCTCGGCAATGATCCGCTACCGAACAAGGATGGTCGCCAGATGTCACCGATCAAAATTTGCAGGTTTGTCGCCAAAGCAAAGATAGGGTGCGAGAGCAGCAGCCTGCTCCGGTTTGAATATGTTATCCTCAATCATCTGCCCGACGGAACTCCAACCTCCTTTCGATTTTCTGGTATCGACAATTTTTCTAATCGCTTCGCGAGTCATATACGGATGACGTTCCAACTCGGAAGCGGATGCAAAGTTAATATCAATTTTTGAAATAACGCAACTATCGCAGTAAATTTGTTTGCTTATTCGCTCAAAATTCTCCTTCGTAACGCATTTTAGTTCCGCAATTTGGGCTGTTGAGTAGAAACCGCCGAGCAACCGTCGGTACTCCATAATCGCAACGACGGTTTTTGCCCCTATTCCGACAACGGTGCGCAGTGCGGCAGAATCGGCAGAGTTGATTTCGACCAACCCTTCATGAGGGTTAGGCTCGGGAAAGACGACATATCGCTCCAACGAGTCGGCCATCTGCTCCCTTACGAAATAGCAATCGCGCAACTCGTCCATATCGCGTATGTGTCCGCAGATGTCGCGATATTTTATAAACGCTTTGGCGCTCCTTGCCGAGAAACCTATAAGCCGCAAATAGGCATATCCCACCGTGTCGAGCGAGAACCGCTCGAACGGACGCGGAGTGAATCGGTCTGTGCGGCTGTAAACCGTGTCGCGATGTGGCTTGACAACTTTGAGCGTGAAACTCGTATCTATCTTTATGTAAGGCTTAAAACGCTCGTATATCGAATCGTTTATGCCGTAACACAAGGCAAAATCTTCGGGTATGACGAACACCTTGCCTCTGGCGCGGAGTTTGACGATTGATACCGCTGTGGCACGACGCAGACCCATAGACCGCAACTCCTCGTAGGTTACCGTGTTGGGGTCGAAGACGAACATGGTGTCTTGCTTGACGACCTTCGGTTTGCGCCAATCGCGGAAGAGCCGTACTCGCGGACGGGCAAATGCGATTATCAGCGACACCATAAGCAGTGTAACCGCAATTACCATCAATCCTCTTATGTGGGGTCTCGAAAACGTGGCGGTACGATGTTAGAGTTTGTGCAGTGTCTCCGCTTGGCGAACGCGCTCCTCCATGATGCGTTTCTCCTTGCCCCATGCGACCATGCAGATTCCGGCAGCCAACAGAGAGGTGAACAGGAACATCTGGAAGGTGAAATTCCAACCGAGTTCGCTGCTTGCCACATAGCCCATGGCTATTTTTGAGAGTACCGCATCGCCGAACATATAACCGAACAGTCCCATGAAGCCCGCAGCAGTACCTGCCGCATTTTTAGGCACGAGAGCCAAAGCCTGTATGCCAATCATTGCGATAGGTCCGTAAACTGCTCCGCCGATAATCGAGAGAGCGGTATATACGATATATTTGAGCGATATTCCCGTTATTGCGGCAATGGAGGCTGCATCCCAATACATCACTATACCGAGAGCCACCATAAGCATGAATATAACGTTTACGGGTGCGCATCGTCCTTGGAAGAAACGAGACGACAACCATCCGCAGAGAATGGTCCCCGGGATGCCGGCATATTCGAATAGTGCGAATGCGAGCGAACTCTCCTCTTTGCTCATCTCATAGACCTGTTGCAGATATGTAGGCGACCAATCGCTGATGCCGTATCGCACGAAATAGACGAATACGTTTGCTGCGGCAATCAGCCACAACATCTTGTTTTTGAACACATAATCGATGAACAGTCGGCGGAACGGAATCTTCTCCTCTTCGCCTTTCGAGGCTTTGGCACCCGTGTAATCCTTGCGATAATCCTCTATGGCAGGCAGACCGCACGATTCGGGTGTGTCGCGCAGTGTCCACCAGCAGAGACCCGCAAAGAGCAGAGCCACGAGGGCGGGTACGATGAATGCCGCACGCCACGACTCGTCGATGCCGACGGCAGAGAATATGAACACGCCGGCAGATACGAGCAGAGCCAATGTCCCGTTGCCTATGTTGTGTGCGGTGTTCCAAATCGACATTTTGAAACTGCGTTCGTTTTGCGAGAACCAATGGGCGAGGATTCTTCCGCACGGAGGCCAACCCATGCCCGAGAGCCAACCGGCAAGCAGCATGAAGACAAAGAGTATGGCGACGGTCGTCGAGAAGTTGCCTGCGCTGAACGGTATCAGACCGACTGCCAGCATCACAATCGAAGCCAACACAAGTCCTATGGACATGAATTTGCGGGCATCGGAACGGTCCGAAACACTGCCCATAATGAATTTGCTTATGGCGTAGGCTATCGGTATGCCCGCCATTGCAACACCTGCACCCGCTTTGTCGATAAGTCCCTCCTTAATCATGTCGGGTACTGCGAACGAGAGATTTTTGCGCACCAGATAGTAGGCCGCATAGCCGAAATAGATGCCCAAAAATACTTTGAGACGCATTACTTTGTACTCTGCCGCAATGCGTTCCTGCGGCATCAGAGGTTTATGTGCGGGGGGTGCAAGAAAATCGAAAAAAGCCATGTTCGGTTAGTGTTATAAGGTTTGACGTCAAAGTTTTATGTCGTAAATCTGGATTACGCCAACCAGATGCTCGTGTTCGTCCACGACCAACAACGAATTGACCTTGTGGCGCGTCATCATCTTTTCTGCCTCGATGAGTTTTGCTTCCGGACGAATCATCTTCGGCGAAGGTGTGGCGATATCCATCGGCTTGATGTCGAAAAATTCTGCCTGCCGACGTTCCATCGCACGGCGAATGTCGCCATCGGTGATTATGCCGAGTATCTCCTCGCTGCGACAGATGACAATCAGTCCCAAACCGCCTTGCGATATGGCGTGAATCATCTCCGTAGCCTTGCAATCCTCCGATACGACAGGCAAATCGTTTTTGCGCATCACGTTGCCCACCGTCATCAGCAGTCGGCGACCGAGACTGCCTCCCGGGTGCAGACGTGCAAAGTCGTTCGAGGTAAAGTTGCGCATCTTCATCAGCGCACACGCTATGGCATCGCCCATGGCGAGTTGTGCGGTTGTCGAGGTGGTCGGTGCAAGGTGCAGAATGCAGGCCTCGTGATCGACCGATACGTCGAGGTGTATATCCGAATTTTTTGCCAAAGCCGATTCGGGTTTGCCGGTCATGGAGATAAGCGTGTTGCCGTTGTCGTGGATGAACGGTACGATTTTCAACACCTCGTCCGTCTCGCCCGAATAGGAGAGCGCGATGATGATGTCGTCCTTCGATATCATTCCGAGATCACCGTGAAAAGCCTCCCCGGGGTGAAGATAGAAACTCGGTGTTCCGGTGCTTGCCAACGTTGCTGCAATTTTGCGGGCTATGAGACCCGATTTGCCCATTCCGGTCATTATCACCTTGCCTTTGCTTGCAAGTATCGTCTCGACGGCTGCCACGAAATCGGCACCGAGTCCCGATTTTATCTTCAATAAAGCATCCGCTTCCGTCTGTATCGCCGAACGGGCGATGTCGAGTATCTCGTTTGCCTTGTGGTGTGTCATTGTATCAGCGATTTAATTACATTTTCCAAATCATCGAGCCGCAACATATTCGGTCCGTCGCTCAAAGCCTTCTCCGGCGCAGGGTGCGTTTCGAAGAAATAGCCGTTCGCTCCGAAGGCTTTGGCAGCCAAAGCCATTGCCGGTACGAACTCGCGATTACCTCCCGTTTTGCCTCCTGCCGCACCGGGGCGTTGTACGGAGTGGGTGCAATCCATGATTACGCGCGGAGCGATGGCACGCATCGCGGGAATGTTGCGGAAATCGACCACGAGGTTGTTGTAGCCGAAAGAGTTGCCTCTCTCGGTCAGCCATACCTCCTTTGCGCCCGACTCTGCGGCTTTTTGATAAGGATATATCATATCCTCGCCCGAGAGGAACTGCGCCTTTTTGATGTTTACCGTTTTGCCTGTTTTGGCGGCTGCCACGAGCAAATCGGTTTGGCGGCACAGAAAGGCGGGAATCTGAATCACATCGACCACTTCGCCGACAGGCGCGGCCTGATACGATTCATGGATGTCCGTTAGCAGTCGCAACCCCCATTTGGAACGGATGTCGGCAAGCATCTGCAACCCCTTCTCCATTCCCACACCGCGATAGGAGGAGAGCGATGTGCGGTTGGCCTTGTCGAACGAGGCCTTGAAAATTATCTCCGTGCCTAATCGCCGATTGATGTCGGCAATGCGCTCGGCCACACAATCGAGTACCTCTGCCGATTCTATGACGCACGGTCCGGCTATAAATACGGGTTTGGTCATAACTATTTCAGTGTATTGATAATCTCGCGGTTGATTTTGTAGAGCCGCGACTTGTCCATTTTCATAACTTTGCGGTCGTAGGTTACGATGCCGTTTACTTCGCCCTCCACATCGGTCAGTTGCGTATAGATGGCAGCCGACATACCTTGCGGAATGAACTTTTTGATGTCGTTGGCATAGTCCGTATATTCGGTCGTAACACGCTCGGTGTCGTTGAACTGTATATAACCCCAATTCCGTTTGTTCCACCACAAATGTCCCTCGATAGGGCAGCCGATACCGCCGTATTCGCCCAAAATGACAACCAAATCCGACTCGTAAAGCGGCATGTTCGGACGCGGATAGACGTGCATGTCCAAGATGTCGCCGCATTCGCGCATGTTGCCTCCGCTTGCCGAATTGATGATGCGCGAAGGATCTTTGGCTTTCGTCCATGTGGCAACGGCTTCGGTGTCGAATTGCGTCCAAGCCTCGTTGAACGGTACCCACATGACTATCGACGGGAAGAAACGCAGAGCCTCCATGACTTCGCTCCATTCGTGATAGTAGTTGGCTTTGTCCTGTGCTGTCAGTTCGTGGTCGTCGGTGCCTGCGCCCTTGACGTTGCGACCCCAATTGTTTTTGCCCTGCACTCCGTTCGGCATATCCTGCCATACGAGCAATCCTTCGCGGTCGCAATGGTAATACCAGCGTGCCGGCTCGACCTTTACATGCTTGCGGACGGCATTGAAGCCCAACTCTTTCGACAAAATAATGTCGCTGCGCAGTGCCTCGTCGCTCGGTGCGGTGTAAAGTCCGTCAGGCCACCAACCTTGGTCGAGCGTGCCGTACATGAAGATCGGTTTGCCGTTGAGGCAGATGCGTTTGTGTCCCGTCGCATCGCGACGTACATCGACGGTACGCATGGCGGCATACGACGATACCTTGTCTATCGTTTTGCCGTTTTGGGTCAGCGTTACCGTCATGTCGTAGAGGAACGGCGTCTCGGGAGTCCACAATTTTGCGTTCGGAATGATTACGGTGGTGCGGTTGCCGCATACCGATTTTGCCGTTGCGATACGGTTGTCGCCGTCGAAAATCTCGATTTCGACTATACCGTCATTCGCTGCACAATCGGTATCGATGTATAATTCGCCTTTGAATACGTCGCCTACGGGCTTTACGTTTACAATATGGTTGCGTTTGTCCACAGGCTCAATCCACACCGTCTGCCATATTCCCGATACCGACGTGTACCAAATGCCCTTCGGCGTCTGACGTTGTTTGCCGATAGGGTGGCGTTGCGTGTCGGTAGGGTCGGTTACACGCACGGTAAGGCGTTGTTTCGTGCCTTTTTTGATGGCCGGCGTGATGTCGATTGAGAACGGAGCATAACCTCCCGTATGGCTGCCGACCAATATATCGTTCAAATAGATGTCTGCACTCCAATCCACTGCACCGAAATTGAGCATGATGCGTTTTGTCTGCCATGCTGCGGGTATTTCGATGTCGCGTTCGTACCACAGCGCATCGTTTTCGGTGATGTTGCGCTCTACGCCCGATAGTGCGGACTCGACGGCGAAAGGAACGAGTATCTCTCCGTCGAACTTGTCGGGTTTCGGTGCCGACGTTTTCGTGATGGCATATCTCCACAGACCGTTGAGATTCGCCCATTCGGAGCGTACCATTTGCGGACGGGGATACTCCTGCCAAACACTCTCCGGTGTAACCTTCTCAGCCCATTCCGTGCGGATTTTGTCGCCCGAAATGCGCCATTGTGCCGATGCAGGGCATACGGTTGCCATAACTGCCGCAATAGCGAGAATGTAATGTTTCATATAGGTTGGGTTTTATAGGTTGTGCGTCTTCAAAAATTGTTCGGCTCTCGCCAAATCGTCGGGCGTGTCGATGCCGATGGTCTCGATGTCCGAGATGCCGACGCCTATACGGTAACCGTTCTCAATCCAGCGCAGTTGTTCGAGCGACTCCGCCTTTTCGAGCGTCGATTGCGGCAACGAAGTAACCTGCCGCAGAATGTCGGTGCGGAAAGCATAGATGCCTATGTGTTTGTAGAAAGTGTGCTTCGACAGCCACTCCGATTTGTCCACACCCCGCAGATACGGAATGACCGACCGCGAAAAATATATAGCCCGACCCTCTTTGTCCAATACGACTTTCGGTGAATTGGGATTCTCCAATGCCGCCAATCCGTCCTCTACCGAGAATGGCTTGACGAGGGTCGCTATGTCGGTGGCAGGGTTGTCGAAACAACGCTTGATAGCCTCCAACTGCGAACGTTGGATGAACGGCTCGTCGCCTTGAACATTTACGACTATGTCGTAATCGCCGCCATGTTTGCAATATGCCTCCCAACATCTGTCCGTGCCGCTTCGGTGGTCGGTCGAGGTCATCTCTGCACGACCTCCGAAATCGGTTACGGCTCGATATATGCGGCTGTCGTCGGTGGCGACAACCGTTTCGTCCATAACGCCGGCAACCTGCTCGTACACCCGCTGTATCACGGGTTTGCCGCCCAATATGGCGAGCGGTTTGGCGGGGAAGCGTGTGGATGCGTAACGCGCGGGAATGATTGCTATATATCTCATTGCTGCCTATTTTTCGAGTGCCAAATCGAGTACTTGGTCGTTGGTGCGGACATAGTGGAATGTCAGCCCCTCGATATACTCCTGTTTGATTTCTTCGATGTCTTTGCGATTCTCCTCCGGCAACAGAATCTCTCGGATGCCGGCGCGTTTTGCTGCCAGAATCTTCTCCTTTACGCCGCCGATTGGCAATACACGACCTCGCAGAGTGGTTTCGCCAGTCATGGCGATACGCTCACGCACTTTGCGCCCCGTGTATGTCGAAACAATCGAGGTAATCATCGTTATACCTGCCGACGGTCCGTCCTTCGGAATGGCACCTTCGGGAACGTGGATGTTGAGGTCGTTCTCCTCGAATTGCTTTACATCGATGCCCAACTCCTTGTGGTGTGCCATTACCCACTCGTGCGCTATGGTGGCAGACTCCTTCATCACGTCGCCCAAATTGCCCGTGAGCGAAAGTTTGCCCTTGCCCGGGGTCAGCATGCTCTCGATATAGAGTATGTCGCCGCCGACCGAAGTCCAAGCCAAACCGGTTACCACGCCGACCATATCCTTAATCTCGTATTCGTCGTTGAGGAATTTCGGTTTGCCGAGTACCTTCTCGATTTGTTCGGCGGTAAATTCGGGCGCATACTCCTCGCCGAAGGCTATGTTCTTGGCACGCGAACGGGCTAATTTTGCTATGTTCTTGTCCAAGGCACGCACACCCGATTCGCGGGTATATTCGGCGATGATTTTTGTGATGATTGCGTCGGACAACACCATGTCGCCCTCCTTCAATCCGTGCGCATCGGACTGCTTCTTCACCAAATGTTCGGCTGCAATGCGCACCTTGTCTTCGAGAATGTAACCGGGGATGTTTATCAGTTCCATTCGGTCGCGCAGAGCAGGATTTATCGAACTTATGTCGTTTGCTGTTGCGATGAACAACACCTTCGAGAGGTCGTACTCCGTGTCGAGATAGTTGTCGTGGAATGTCGTGTTCTGTTCGGGGTCCAACACCTCGAGCAACGCCGACGACGGGTCGCCGTGGTTGCTTACGGTGATTTTATCGACCTCGTCGAGAATAATTACGGGATTCGACGAGCCGCAATGTTTGATGGTTTCGATGACACGACCCGGCATCGCTCCGATGTAGGTGCGGCGATGTCCGCGAATCTCCGCTTCGTCGTGCAGACCGCCCAAGGCGATACGACCGAATTTGCGACCGAGAGCCGTTGCGACCGATTTGCCGAGCGATGTCTTGCCGACACCTGGAGGACCGTACAGACAGAGTATCGGCGATTTCATGTCGCCTTTGAGTTTCAAAACCGCAAGGTGTTCGAGTATGCGCTCCTTGACCTCCTCCAATCCGAAGTGGTCGGCATCGAGTTGCTTGCGGGCACAGGTCAAATCGAGATTGTCTTCGGTTATCTCGTCCCACGGCAGTTCGAGCATCAGTTGCAGATATGTCATCTGTACCGAATACTCCGCAACGGCAGGATTCAGCCTCTCGACCTTGTCCAACTCCTTGTTGAAGAGGTCGGCAACAGCCTTGCTCCACTTTTTCTTCTTTGCCGCCTCGCGCATCTGCGCAATCTCGTCGTCCTCGTCGCCGTTCAACTCTTGCTGTATCGTGCGCATCTGCTGTTGCAGATAGTAGTCGCGCTGCTGTTTGTCGATTTCCGATTTGACCTTCTCTTGAATCTCTTGTTTGAGTTCGAGCAGTTGCTGGTCGCGAATCAGTATTTCGAGCAGTTTGCGCGAACGGGCGAGCAACCCCGGTGCTTCGAGCAACATCTGTCGGTCTTCGTCCGAAAATTCGAGATTGGAGCAGATGAAATTGACTATGCCGCGCTTGGAGTCGATATTCTTGATGGCGAATGTCGCCTCCTTCGGCAGCGAAGGGGAGATGTTGATGATGTTGAGCGCAACGTCGCGAATCGAATCGACCAGCGCATCGAACTCCACACTGCTCTTTTCGGGTAATCTGTCCAATAGCGGCGTTACCTTCGCCTTGAAAAACGGCTCGGTCGAGACGTATTCGCCTATCTCTATCTTTTGTAATCCCGACAGGATGACTGTCAGATTGCCGTTCGGCATCTCGAGAATTTTCAGTATGCGGGCAGCAGTACCGACCCGATACATATCGTCGGGCGACGGGTTCTCGACATCGCTGTCGCGTTGTAACACGGCACCGAGCAGCCCTTTTTCGTCATTGACCGCCCTTACCAAAGCCATGCTTTTTTCGCGACCGACCGTAATCGGGGTTATCGCACCCGGAAAGAGTACTGAACTGCGCAGTGTCAGAATGGGCAACACGTCGGGTATGGCCACATCCTCTATCGATTCGTCATCGCCGCTCGTTACGATAGGAATCATCTGGTGCTTGTGGTCTGCTATATCGGGCATCGTCCACTCTTCCTGTTCGGTCTTGTTATTTTTATTGTTTTTGTCCATATTGCCGAGTATAAATATTATATTTTACAAATATAGTGAATTTTTGCGAGAATCGGTCACATACCTCTCAAATATCGTGCAATTTGCAAATCGATACCCTGTTCTGCCGAATTGCACACGACAAACGGTACCATGCTGTGCCGTTATGGCAGACTTGTCATTCCCGACACTCGGCTTTGTCAGACCGACGGAGCGGGGCGCATCGACCACAAACCTATAAAATAAAAACGGACACGCACCGACTTTGGCAGCCGGCGCGTGTCGCTTACAAACATATTGTAGTGAATCGTTACTCGTGCGAGAACTCCTCTTTTGCGCGGCGCACGTAGGAACCATAACGCCACTTCGCATTCTCCTCGGCAGCCTTGAAGAGTTCCTCTGCCTCGGCAGGAAAGGTCTTTTGTAGCGAGGTGTAGCGCACCTCCTTCATAAGGAAATCGCGGAATTTCGACCAATCCGGCTCTTTCGAATCGAGGACGAACGGATTCTTGCCCTGCTCTTCGAGCAACGGATTGTAGTGCCACAGGTGCCAATAACCGCAAGCCACAGCCTCTTTGCCGACGGTCTGCGTGCGAGCCATACCGCCCTTGATGCCGTGGTTGATACATGGCGCATAGGCGATTATGAGCGACGGACCCGGGTAGGCTTCGGCCTCTTTCAGCACATTGAGCAGTTGAGCCTGCGAGCCGCCTATGGAGACTTGTGCCACATAGACATAACCGTATGTCATGGCGATTGCGCCCAAATCCTTCTTGCGAATGCGCTTGCCCATCGAAGCGAATTTGGCAACTGCACCTACCGGAGTGGCCTTCGACGACTGACCGCCTGTGTTGGAATATACTTCGGTATCGACTACGAGAATGTTTACGTCGGCACCGCTTGCAAGCACATGGTCCACACCGCCGAAACCGATGTCGTAACCCCAACCGTCGCCGCCGATAATCCACTGCGACTTCTTGACGAGGTACTTTTTGAGCGAGAGAATCTCGCGGCAATAGTCGCAACCGCAAGCCTCCATCATCGGTATGAGCCGAGCCGTGATTTCTGCCGATTTCGCAGCCAAATGACGGTTGTCAATCCACTCCTGCATTACGGCTTTGAGTTCCGGCGAACACTTTTGGCACTCTGCAATGGCACGCTCCATAATCGAAGCCAGCCTGTCGCGCAGTTTCTCGACGCCGACCTGCATTCCGAGACCGTATTCGGCATTGTCCTCGAAGAGCGAGTTTGCCCAAGCAGGACCGTGTCCGTCGGCATTCGTGCAGTATGGGGTGGATGGTGCCGATGCCGAATAAATCGACGTACAACCCGTGGCGTTGGCTACCATCATCCGCTCGCCGAAGAGTTGGGTAATGGCCTTGATGTACGGCGTCTCGCCGCAACCGGCACATGCGCCCGAGAACTCGAACAACGGCTGTGCGAATTGGCTGTTCTTGACGCTCTTTTCGCGGTCGAGATTCTTGTATCCGACCTTGTGGTGCATATACTCCCACTTCTCCGCCTGATTGAGTTGCGTGGCGAGAGGTTTCATCACCAAAGCCTTCTCTTTTGCAGGGCAAATATCGACGCAGTTGCTGCAACCCGTACAGTCAAGCGGCGAAACCTGAATGCGGAATTTGTATTCTTTCGTATTGCCGAGACCCTGTTTGAATGTCGTGCCTTTCGGTGCAGCGGCTGCCTGCTCCTCGGTTGCGAGGAACGGACGGATTGCTGCATGAGGGCAGACATACGAACATTGGTTACACTGGATACAGTTATCGACCTGCCACTCCGGTACGAATACGGCAATGCCGCGTTTCTCCCAAGCGGCCGTACCGTTGTCCCACGAGCCGTCCTCGCGACCGTTGAATGCCGAAACGGGCAGTTGGTCACCTTTGAGAGCGTTGATTGGATCGACGATGTTGCGCACGAACTCCGGACGCGACAAATCGACATTGTGCGAAGCGGGTTTGAGTTGGATGTTCGCCCATTCGGCAGGCACCTCGACCTTTTCGACCGACTTGCCGCCTGCATCGACTGCGGCGTAGTTCATATTGACGATGTCCTCGCCCTTCTTGCCATACGATTTGTAGATGGCCTTTTTCATCTCCTCGACAGCCTTCTCGAACGGAATCACGTTGGCAATCTTGAAGAATGCCGACTGCATAATCGTATTCGTGCGGCTGCCCAAACCGAGTTCGGCGGCAATCTTCGTCGCGTTGATGATATAGAAATTGATGTTGTTCTTTGCCAAATATACCTTCATCGCATCGGGCAGTGTGCGGCAGGTCGTTTCGGCATCGTTTACCGAGTTGAGCAGGAACGAACCTCCCTTTTTCAGACCTTTCAGCACGTCGTATTTATCGACATACGAAGGCACGTGGCAGGCGATGAAATCGGGCGTCGTTACGAGGTATGGCGAGGTAATCGGTTTGTCGCCGAAACGCAGGTGCGATGAGGTGTAACCGCCACTTTTTTTGGAGTCGTAAGAGAAGTATGCCTGACAATACTTGTCGGTCGAGCCGCCGATGATTTTGATGGAGTTCTTGTTCGCTCCCACCGTACCGTCTGCTCCCAAACCGAAGAACAGAGCCTCGAACGTACCCTCTTTCGCCATCGAAATCTCCTCTCCGACAGGCAGCGACAGATTCGTCACATCGTCCGTTATGCCGACCGTAAAGTGGTTTTTCGGCTCGGCGAGTGCCATGTTGGCAAATACTGCCAGCATCTGTGCCGGTGTGGTGTCCTTCGACGACAGACCGTAACGGCCACCAATGATTTTAGGCTGCAATTCGTTGCCGTAGAAGGCATCGACAATATCCAGATAGAGAGGCTCTCCGTTTGCACCTGGTTCTTTGGTGCGGTCGAGTACGCAAAGCGTTTTGACACTCTTCGGCATCACGTCGAACAGATATTTTGCCGAGAACGGACGGTAGAGATGTACGGTTACCACGCCGACCTTCTCTCCGCGAGCATTCAGATAATCGACACACTCCTTGATGGTTTCGGTTACTGAACCCATTGCCACGATTACGCGGTCGGCATCCTTCGCGCCGTAATATACGAACGGTTTGTATTCGCGACCCGTGATTTTCGATATTTCACGCATTGTCTCTGCCACCATCTCCGGTACGGCATTGTAAAATTTGTTCGATGCCTCGCGGGTTTGGAAGTAGATGTCCGGATTTTGAGCCGTTCCGCGCGTAATCGGCGTCTCGGGATTGAGCGCACGGTCGCGGAACTCTTGCAGAGCCTTGCGGTCGAGCAGTGCCGTAAGAGCGGCATCGTCGATGAGTTCTATCTTCTGAATCTCGTGCGAGGTGCGGAAGCCGTCGAAGAAGTGCAGGAACGGAATGCGTGCTTTGAGCGCAACGAGGTGTGCGACACCCGCCAAATCCATAACCTCCTGCACGGACGATGTGGCGAGCATTGCAAAGCCCGTCTGGCGTACCGCCATCACATCCTGATGGTCGCCGAAAATGGAGAGCGATTGTGCCGCCAAAGCGCGTGCCGAAACGTGGAATACGCCGGGGAGCAGTTCTCCCGAGATTTTGTACATGTTAGGCACCATGAGCAACAGACCTTGCGATGCTGTGAATGTCGAGGTCAGCGCACCTCCCTGCAACGAGCCGTGTACTGCACCTGCCGCACCTGCCTCCGACTGCATCTCGACCACCTTGACCGTTTCGCCGAAGATGTTCTTGCGTCCTTGTGCCGACCACTCGTCCACCAACTCGGCCATGGTCGATGACGGGGTGATAGGGTAGATTGCCGCAACTTCGGAGAACATATACGCAATATGTGCTGCCGCATAGTTGCCGTCGCATGTGATGAATTTCTTTTCTGCCATATAGTTGTTTGTTTAGAAATTTTCTCTCCGCACGTCTGCTTGCTCTTGGCGACAAACATGCAATAATCGCGCAAAACGGGGGTCGCCGACCAAGCGCAAACGAGACGAATCCCGATTTTTTGCACGGCAAAAATACAAACTCTTTGCCTGATTGCCTAATAAAAAACGGATTATTTTGCTGTTAAAAAAATAACAACTTCTGTTAGTCTGCTAACACCGAATAAGATGTTGAAGTTTAGATATTTGCGTGCTGTGAAACCCAATTTGTCAGTTGCACGAAATCGTCGATTCCGAGTTGTTCGGCGCGGGCGTTGAAGAGCGGATGTTCGGCACCGCCGAAATTGCCGAATACGGAGCGCAGGGAGTTGCGCAACATTTTGCGGCGTTGGCCGAACGAGGCCTTCACAACGCGCACGAACAGAACCTCGTCGCATGCCAAATGTGCGGTTTGGTTGCGGCGCAGCCGGATGACGGCACTCTTGACCTTCGGTGGAGGATTGAAAACCTTTTCCGACACGGTAAACAGATAGTCGATGTCGTACCAAGCCTGCAAAAGTACGCTCAAAATGCCGTATTCGCGCGACCCCGGTGGCTCGGCTATGCGGATTGCCACTTCGCGCTGAATCATCCCGACGCATTCGGGTACGATGTCGCGATTTTCAATGATTTTGAAAAATATCTGCGACGAGATGTTGTACGGGAAATTGCCGATGATTCTTACGCCTTGCGGGAATCGCTCCGCAAGATTCATTTTTAGAAAATCGCCCTCGATAAGACGAGGCGCAAAAGCGGGGTAGTGCGTATGCAGATACTCCACGCTCTCGCCGTCAATCTCGGCACCGTAGGTCGTTATGTCGCTGCGTTGCAACAAAAATTGCGTCAGTACACCCATGCCGCAACCGACCTCCAATACGTCGTCGGGTGTGTCGGTGTTGCCGACAGCAAGCGAATCGCATATTTTGCGGGCTATGTTGAGGTCGGTCAGAAAGTGCTGACCGAGCGATTTCTTTGCGCGAACTTCCGTCATGGTGTGCCGAGTTATACTCCGAGTTGTGTTCCGATTTGCCGCAAAGGTAATAAAAAAGCAGATACCGCGCAGTTACCTATTATAAATAATACGGCATATGCGAACGAACAGGCGAGAATGACGTAACAAGGGTGTACGGTTTGTGCAAACAGTGTAATGGGTTTAATCGGTTTCAGAGTTTAAGAGAGGTTGTTGTGCGTATAACGGGGTTATTATATCATATTCGGCTTATATAGGATACCTGCGAGTTTTAGGAGAAGCGGCAAAGTTCTTTATTGGTTGTCTGCCTTCGTAAAACTCTTGGTGTCGTTGGCACGTGAGACAAAAACAACCATCCTCTGCCGCTATCATCTACCGGAACTTGATGACATCGTCCAGACCGAATTCGCTGTATTGGGTTTGCAGTTCCTCGTTGTGGTCGGAGAGAATCAGCAGTTTGTCGCCGACCTGCAAAGCGGTACGACCCGACGGCACGAAGTATTCGCCATCGCGGCAGACCATAACGACCAGCGTATTGTCGGGCAGGGTAATGGAGTTCAGCGTGTTACCTGTGGCTATCATGCGCTCGTTCACGCCCACTTCGGTAAATGCCGATTTCATGCGGTCCTGCAAAGCATCGCCGAACGAACTTTCGCGTTCGGGATATGCCAAGCCGAGCAAATCCGCCATGCCGCTGACAAGCGTACCCTGCACGAGCAGAGAGATTATCGTAACGATAAATACCACGTTGAAAATCAACCGCGAGCCTTCGATGCCCGCCACCAACGGATAGGTGGCGAAGATAATCGGAACAGCCCCTCGCAGACCTACCCACGACACATACGCCCGTGCATTGAACGAGAAGCGGCGGAACGGCAGCAGGCAGGCGAACACTGCGACAGGACGGGCGACGACAATCATAAACACGCCGACCGCAACACCGAGCAATAGCGTAGGCAAATCGAACAACTCCCCGATATTGACCAACAGACCGAGAGCAAGGAACATGATGATTTGGAAGAGCCACGTGATGCCGTCGAAAAAGGTTACGACGGTGCGTTTGTGGACTATTTTGTTGTTGCCCACGACCAAGCCTGCGATATATACCGCCAAATAGCCGTTACCCTCGATGAGCGAGGTGAACGAAAAGATGAAAAAGACGAATGCCAGCAACAACACCGAATAGAGCGAGGCGTTGCTGATGTTTATCTTGTTCATCGTCCACACCGCACCGCGCCCGAACAGATAGCCCGCCAATGCGCCGATACACATTTGTAGTACGAACAATCCGACGCAGGCACCCACGCCCAATATTTCGCCGTTGCCCGACAGCATACCGACGAGCAGAATGACGAGGATATACGCCATCGGGTCGTTGGAGCCGCTCTCCAACTCCAAAAGCGGACGCAGATTCTCGCGCAAACCCCGTTTCTTGGTACGAAGAATCGAAAAGACCGATGCCGAGTCGGTCGATGCCATCGTTGCCGCAAGCAGCAGCGCAAGCGGGAAGCCGAGCGAATGGCCGATATACGGTGCAACGACATAGACGAATCCGCCGAGAATAAATGCCGTAATCAGCACACCAGCCGTGGCAAGCGTTATACCCGGAGCAAGCACAGGCCTTATTTCGGAAAATTTGGTATCCATACCACCCGAAAAGAGGATGATGCAGAGGGCGACCATACCGATAAATTGGGTAAATTCGGGCGAATCGAACGAAATCAGTTTGTAGCCGAAAAAGAGACCGACACCCAAAAAGAGCAGCAAGGCAGGCGCATTGAAACGATACGCCACCTTGCCTGCCAATACGGCGATAAAGAGCAGAACTGCCCCTATCAACAAAAAATTCTCACCGGTAATTATCATGGTCTAACATACAATTTTCACATCGCACAGCGGTCGGTACTCCAATTCGGCATATTCGAACGGCTGCATTGCAACAAAACTACCGTCGGGCGTTGCGCAGAACAGCACCGACACGGCAGAGATATTGCGGCGCGGAAGGCTCAACAACCCTTTCCAATCGCCTGCAAGCACTGCTGCAAGCACCTTGTCGCGCTGCGATGCCTCGAACATCAGCAGTTGTTCGTGCAGATAGGAGTGGCTCGGACGATGGTACGGCACGCCATTGCCCGCCATACGCGCCCAAAACATTACAAAACCCACAATCACGGCAATACCTCCCGCAAGGACGAGTATCGCCCGCATATCGTTCCATTCGCTCCCTTCGGGCAAAAAAGCGTTGGCAATCAACATGGCCGCACCTGCGACAAATACGAGTACGGGAACAACCACACTCGGACGACGACGTACTATGACGTCTCCCTGCAAAGCGTACATAGCCTCGCAAAATTTCTCTTTATCCATTTTTTTCGTTTTTTTTCGGAATTTAACCTCGATTGACTTTTCGGACGGTTTTCGGGCTGTCCGTCCGTACCCCGCCGGCAAACCGACCTTGTCGGCACACCGACAACGGAGAGACGACAGGCTAAATCCGAATACGGCAAAGCGTGTAGAGATAATACTCCACGGCACGCTCACCGAGCGAAAGGCGATGAATGCAACCGGATGTGCAGTAGCGGCATACGGGAGCGACGTTGCGCCCGACAACCTCGTTGTGGATTACCCGCAAAACTGAGTTGCGTGCAACATTGTGCGAAACGGCGGTGTTGCACGAAGGTACGCATACGACCGAAGCGAAATCGATGTCGAGATTGCGACGGTGTTGCGACGAGAGTTGCGAATCGTAGCAGTCGTTTACCGCGCAGTCATAACCCTCGGCGCAGGAGCGCACCGCGACGTCGTCGGCCTGATTCAGACCGATGCAACACATTACCAATGAGAGTATGACCAATAATCTGCACATATCCTGTACAAATATAAAAAATTTTTTCCGCAAACCGTTACTGCGGAATAAAAATATAGGTGATTGTACCCGATTGCCTTGCAGGTGCATTGTCGTTGTGGTCGAAAAGCGAATTGCGGGCAGAGGCTACCGCAATGGAGCGCATGCACTCGTCGCCGCCTTTGGCAACCTGCGCCGAGACAACCTCGCCGCGCTGATTGACGACTATATCGACCACAACCTCGCCGCCACCTTCGCAACGGTATGCCGGTTTGTCGAGACGGCGACTGTAACGCACGGGATTGACCAGCGAAAACGACACCGTAACCGACCCCTGCATCTTTCGGTCGCTCTCGCCGTCGCTCTCGCCGTTGTTCCGTTTGCCGCCATGCCGAATTGCGTCGGCCTCCGCCAAGCCACGCTCGTAAGCCTCGCGGTTGGAGCGCATACGATTTTCGACCTCGTCGGCAGAGGAGTTAATCTCGGCGGCATTCATCCCTTTGGCATCGCGCAGATTCTCGTTCAACGCATTCTCGTTGGACGAGAGGTTGCGAATCGCATTCCAATCGATATGTGAGTTGTTGCGCCGTACCTCCTCTTCCAAACGGTCGCGTTCGGCTTGCAGCGCATCGAGTGTTTGCAGGTCTATGACCATGCTGCCCGCATTGGAGCGCGATGTCGTGGCCACCTTGTAGCCCATGAAGACGATGCCGAAAAGCAGATAGGCTATGATGGTAACGAACAGACCTATACGGTGGTCGTATGCCCAACCGCCCGCATCCTGACTGCGACCGTCGAACGGCAGACGCAACGGTTGCCGACGCGGAGCGTCCGACCGCTTGTCGGTACTGCCCGCTGCCTTGTTGTCGAAATCGTTGTTCGTTGCCATGCCTCCGTGTGTTTGGTCTATCCTATTTCCGCAAAAATAACACTTTTCAACAAAATTTATTATATTTGCGCACAATTTATTAAAAACTGCTTATGTCAACAAAACAGCACACACTGAATGAATCGATGACTTTCTCGGGCAAAGGTCTGCATACGGGAGTACAGGTTACGATGACTGTAAATCCCGCACCCGAAGATAACGGTATCGTATTCCGCCGCATCGATTTGGAAGGACAACCTACAATTCCCGCACTGTGCGAATATGTTACCGACACTTCGCGTGGAACGACGATAGAGAAGGACGGCGTCCGTGTAAGTACCATAGAGCATATCATGTCGGCATTGTGGTCGATGGGTGTGGATAATGCCGTTATCGACATCGATGCGCCCGAAACCCCGATTATGGACGGTTCGGCCAAAGATTATGCCGCAACAATCAACAAAGTCGGTCTCAAAGAGCAGAACGCGGAGCGACGCTATTACGAGGTTACCGAAAAGATGGTCTACACGATACCCGAAAAGGGCGTGGCCATCATACTCTATCCCGACGACGAGTTCTCAGTATCGGTACATGTCGATTACAACTCGAAAGTTATCGGCAATCAGTATGCCGTGTTGATACCAGGAGATGATTATGCCAACAAAATCGCACCTTGCCGCACCTTCGTCTTTCTGCACGAACTCGAACCGCTCTTCAAGGCCAACCTCATCAAGGGCGGCGATTTGGACAACGCCATCGTCGTTGTGGAAAATCCCGTATCGGACGAGCAGATGGAGCACCTGAAAAAGATTTTCAACAAGCAGGACATCAAGATAACGGGCGGATACCTCAACAATCTGCAATTGCGTGCCAACAACGAACTCGCACGCCACAAACTGCTGGATTTGCTCGGCGATTTCGCACTGCTCGGCATCCGCATCAAAGGCCGTGTATGGGCAACCCGTCCGGGTCATTTCGCCAATACCGAATTTATGAAGCAGGTACACCGCACGATTCGTCGCGAGGGTGTGCGTCCGCGCTTCAAATACGACCACAGACAGCCTGCGCTGTACGATGTGAACGCCATTCGCAAAATGTTGCCTCACCGCTATCCGTTCCTGTTGGTGGACAAGATTTTCCACATGGACGACAATTCGGTCGGCGGCATAAAGAACGTTACCGCAAACGAGCCGTTCTTCCAAGGCCACTTCCCGCAGGAACCCGTAATGCCGGGGGTATTGATTGTGGAGGCCATGGCACAATGCAGCGGCATTCTCGTATTGAGCAAGGTTGAGAATCCGTCGGACTACTCGACATATTTCCTGCGCATAGACAACGTGCGATTCAAGCACAAGGTCGTTCCGGGCGACACGCTCCAAATGGAGGTGGAATTCAACGAGCCGATTCGGCGCGGAATTGCGGTTGCCGAATGCAAGGCATTCGTCGGCGAAACTTTGGCTTGCGAAGCGACCATAATGGCCCAAATTGTAAAAAACGAAAAATAACCCAATACTTATGATAAGTCCGTTAGCATACATTCATCCGAACGCAAAACTCGGCAACAACGTAACGGTAGAGCCGTTTGCGTACATCGCAGGCGATGTCGTCATAGGCGACGATTGCTGGATAGGACCCAGTGCGGTAATCCACGACGGAGCCCGCATAGGCAAGCGATGCAAAATCCACACGGCGGCTTCGATTTCGTGTCTGCCACAGGATTTGAAATTCAAAGGAGAAATCACCACTGCCGAGATAGGCGACGACAACGATATCCGCGAATATGTAACCATCAGTCGGGGCACAGCCTCGCGAGGTAAAACGATAGTCGGCAACGGCAATTTGCTGATGGCGTATGTCCACATCGCCCACGACGATGTTGTCGGCAGCCATTGCGTCATCGCCAACCGCGTTTCGCTCGCAGGCGAGGTCGAGATTGGCGATTGGGTCGTAATCGGCGGCCACTCTGCCGTACATCAATGGTGCAAAGTCGGCTCGCACGCCATGTTGCAGGGCGGTTCGCTCGTCAATCAGGACGTGCCGCCGTTCATCATCGTCCGCAGCGATACCATGCGTTTTGCCGGCATCAACAAGGTCGGTTTGAGCCGTCGCGGTTTTACGGCAGAGCAAATCGAGGAGATTCACAATACCTGCCGCATACTCTTCCAGAGCGATATGAACTATCTGCACGCTTGCGAAGAGGCGGAAAAGCAGGTACCTCAAAGTGCCGAGCGCGATGCGATAATCGATTTCGTACGCTCGTCAAAGCGTGGCGTAATCAAACCTTACGCATCGGCCGAGAGATAGCACCCGACCATACAAAAACAAAACAGTGCGCTGTGTTTCGATACAGCGCACTGTCGTTTTGTAGCAACAATGCCGACCCTTTTCGGCATGCCGGTAAAATCAGTATTCCGTCTTATCCTCCTTCTCCCGCCACAACTCGAATGCCTTCAAAGCCTCTTTGCGCAGCAATATCTCCGAAGGTTTTTGTCGGTCGGCGGCTTTCAGCGCAATCTCTTTGTATATGAAATCGTCGTCGAAGCCTATGTCGGCAGCATCCTTGCGGTCGTTGGCATAATAGATTTTGTCCAAATGCGCCCAATATATCGCGCCGAAGCACATTGGGCAAGGCTCGCAACTCGTATATATCTCGCATCCCGACAAATCGAAACTGCCCAACGCCTTGGCTGCCCTGCGTATGGCCGACACTTCGGCATGCGCCGTAGGGTCGCAATCTATGGTAACGCAATTGCTCGCTTCGGCAACTATCTCGCCATTTTTGGCTATTACCGCGCCAAACGGACCTCCTCCGCTCTTGACGCTCTCCTCCGAGAGCCAAATGGCTCTCCGCATCAACTCTTCTTTGGTTTTTATCATAATTCGTTACAACAAATCCGTACAAATATAACGATATTATTTGATTATGAAAAAATAATGCGACATAAAAAACACCTGCCGTCATCGGAACGACCCGTTCTGCCGCAACAAACGGCAATTATTTTGGATGCGGCCATATTTTTTTGCAAAAATATTTGGCAAACAACGGTTTTTGTGCTATATTTGCGTCGATTAAAGGGGATAAGGAGACGCAAGCGGTCTCCTTATTTTATTGCAAAGTCACCGGCAATGCCGCAAAAAAGGCGTGTGCAAGGCGTGCGGCAAAGGCGGATATTCAACCGAAACACAAACATTTACGATGGATATAACAAAACTCAGACAGACAGCGGAACAGGCACTTGCAGGTAGCGACATGTTCGTTGTGGAATGTACCTGTTCGCCAGCCAACGAGATTACGCTCGTCATCGACAGCGACACAAGCGTCTCGATAGATGCGTGTGCCGACATCAGTCGCGCAATCGAAGCGGCATTCGACAGAGACATGGAGGATTTTGCTCTGACCGTAACTTCTGCAGGCATCGGCGAGCAGTTGCGTCTGTTGCGCCAATATCGCAAAATCATCGGCTCTTCCGTAGAGACGTTGTTGGCGGACGGAACAAAAATTCTGGCAACGCTGGAATCGGCAGACGAAAACGGCATAACGCTCTCGTATGACGAAAAGGTGGCGACAGAGGGCAAAAAGCGCAAGGAGTTGCAGCATGTGGTCAAATGCTATCCTTTTGCCGACATAAAGTGGGTGCGCGAATACCTCGACTACAAATAAGCAATCGAACGAAACAATAAGTAAAAACAAAATAAACAAGTAAAGACAATGGATAATTTGAATCTTATCAGCAATTTTGCAGAGTTCAAAGAGTTGAAAAACATCGACAAGGCAACGATGATTGGCGTGTTGGAGGATGTGTTCCGCCACGCATTGCAACGCCAATACGGTACGGACGAGAATTTCGACGTCATCATCAATGCCGAAAAGGGCGACCTCGAAATATGGCGCAACCGTACGGTTGTGGCAGACGAGGATTTCACCGACGCCGTTCGCGAAATCAAACTGTCGGAGATTCGGCAAATCGACGACTCCTACGAGGTGGGCGACGAATACACCGACGAAATCACGCTCGATTCGTTCGGTCGCCGTACGGTGCTGTCGTTGCGTCAGAATCTGGCTTCGCGCATCCTCGACCTCGAAAAGGCGAACATCTATGCCAAGTATTCGGAGAAGGTGGGCGAAATCGTTACGGGCGAAATCTATCAGGTTTGGAAAAAAGAGGTGCTGATTCTCGATGACGAAGACAACGAGTTGATTCTGCCGAAGGCCGAGCAGATTCCGAGCGACTACTACCACAAAGGCGACACAATCAAGGCGATTGTAAAGACGGTGGAGATGAACAACAACCAACCGCGCATCATTCTGTCGCGTACCGCCAACCAATTCCTCGAACGCCTGTTCGAGCAGGAGGTACCCGAGATTTACGACGGTCTGATTACAATCAAGCAAATTGCCCGCATACCGGGTGAGCGTGCGAAAGTGGCAGTCGAGTCGTATGACGACCATGTCGATCCCGTAGGTGCATGCGTCGGCATGAAAGGTTCGCGCATCTACTCCATCGTCAAGGAGTTGCGCAACGAGAACATAGATGTAATCAACTACACCACCAACACCTCGCTGCTCATTCAGCGTTCGCTCAACCCTGCCAAAATTTCGAGCATCACCATCGACGAGGAGAAAAAGACCGCATCGGTATATCTCAAACCCGACCAAGTTTCGCTTGCAATCGGTAAGGGCGGTTTGAACATCCGTTTGTCGAAAATGCTGACGGGTTACGACATCGATGTATATCGCGAAATCGAGGAGGAGGATGTCGCATTGACCGAGTTCGCCGACGAAATCGACGGCTGGATTATCGATGCGCTCCGAGCAGCCGGTTGCGATACGGCGAAGAGCGTATTGGAGTTGCCGGTCGAGGAGATAGCCTCGCGTGCCGACCTCGAAATCGAACAGGCGGAGAAAATCGTAGCGATTCTCCGTGCCGAGTTCGAGTAGCAGGGTACGCCCCTGCCTCTCTTTCGCCGAGATGATGCGACATGGGGCATGTGTCTCTCACGACACCAAACAACAATGCGTTTAACAAAAAAAAACAGAGAAAGACCAATATATGAACAACGAGAAAAAATTACGACTCATTCAGGTTGCAAAGGAGTTTCAGGTGGGATTGAGTTCCATCGCCGACTTCCTGCAAAAGAAGGGCGTAGCGATAGACGCAAGCCCGAACACCACGATTACGGCAGATGTGTATGCCATAATCGAGAAGGAGTTCGGAGCAAACCGCCCGAGCAAAAACGAGCGCGACAGTGTGCGTGAGAAGATTTCGATGAAACCGACGACAATATCCATCGAGGAGGAGCCGAAACCTGCACCGAAGGTTGCCACGATAGAGGTCAAATCGGAGATACAGCAGCCGAAAATACTCGGCAAGATAGAACTCGGCAAGCACAACGAGCCTGTAAAGCCGAAACCTGAACATGCAAAGCCTGCAGAGCCGAAGCCGGAGGTCAAAAAGCAGGAACAGCCGAAAAAAGAGAAGGTTGCAGAGCCGAAGCCGAACGCTGCCGCACAAGCGGAGAAGCCGAAAAACAGCGAGCCGGAACAGAAGGCAAAGGCCGATACGCCGACCGTCGGACAGTCGGAGCAGAAGGCGCAGGCACAGCCTAAATCGGAGGAGCCAAAACAGCCCGAAGTGTTCCGCGCAACCGAAACACCCACACTTACCGGTCCGCAGATTCTCGGCAAGATGGATGTATCGGGCATGGTACCCGGTGGCAGACACAAGCGCAAGCGGCTGGACAAGGAGAAGGTCGATGTAAACAAGCAGCAGTCCAACAACAAGGGCAACTCCAGCAAAAACGGAGGCGGCAACAACGCATTCGGCAAGCAGCAGGAGAGCGGCAAGAAGAAGAAAGACAAAAAGAATCAGCCGAAACCCGTAGTTCGTCCCGAAGTATCCGACGAGGAGGTTTCGAAGCAGATAAAGGATACGTTGGCTCGTCTGACGGCCAAAGGCAGCACCAACAAGAAGGGTGCAAAATACCGCAAGGAGAAACGCGAGGAGGTGCGCGAGCGCATGAACGAGGAGTTCGAGCGCGAGGAACAGGAGCGCAAGATTCTGAAAGTTACCGAATTCGTTACCGTAAGCGAATTGGCGACGATGATGAACATCTCGCCGATGGAGGTTATATCGGCATGTATGAATTTGGGATTGATGGTCTCCATCAACCAGCGTTTGGATGCCGAGGCTTTGGTGGTCGTTGCCGAGGAGTTCGGTTTTAAAACCGAATTCGTATCGGTGGAGATTCAGGAGGCCATCGAGGATAGCGAGGAGGATAACAACGAAGCGAATCTCGTGCCGCGTCCGCCTATCGTTACGGTCATGGGACACGTCGATCACGGTAAGACCTCGTTGCTCGACAACATCCGCAAAACCAACGTCATCGCAGGCGAGGCAGGCGGTATTACACAGCACATCGGAGCATATTCGGTCGAACTGAACGGCCAGAAAATCACATTCCTAGATACCCCTGGACACGAGGCGTTTACCGCAATGCGTGCGCGAGGTGCGAAAATCACCGATGTTGCCATAATAATCGTGGCTGCCGACGACAATGTGATGCCGCAGACCGTCGAGGCTATCAACCACGCCCAAGCGGCAGGTGTGCCTATGGTATTCGCAATCAACAAAATCGATAAGCCGAACGCCAATCCCGACCATATCAAGGAGCAACTTGCCAACATGAACTATTTGGTAGAGGATTGGGGCGGAAAATATCAGAGTCAGGACATCTCTGCAAAGAAGGGTCTGAATCTCGACAAACTGCTCGAAAAGGTATTGCTCGAAGCCGAACTGCTCGATTTGAAGGCCACTCCGAACCGCAAGGCAAAGGGCGCCGTCATCGAATCGACGCTCGACAAGGGTCGCGGTTATGTGGCTACCGTACTCGTACAGGACGGAACGCTGCGTGTGGGCGACGTGGTATTGTCGGGAACATACACGGGACGTGTCAAGGCCATGTTCGACGAAAACGGCAAGAAGGTTACCGAAGCAGGTCCATCGACCCCCGTCCAGTTGCTCGGTCTGAACGGAGCACCGCAGGCGGGCGATTCGTTCAACGTCATGGACGACGACCGTTCGGCACGCGAAATAGCCAACAAGCGCGAACAGTTGCAGCGCATGCAGGGCATAATGACACAGAAGCACGTTACGCTCGACGAAATCGGCCGCCGTATAGCAATCGGCTCGTTCAAGGAACTCAACATTATCGTCAAGGGCGATGTGGACGGCTCGGTCGAGGCAATGGCGGGTTCGCTCATCAAACTCTCGAAAGAGACCGTACAGGTGAACGTAATTCATGCCGCCGTAGGTCAGATTTCGGAGTCGGACGTACTGCTTGCAGCCGCTTCGAATGCAATCATCGTCGGTTTCCAAGTACGTCCTTCGGCAGCGGCACGCAAGACCGCAGAGAAGGAGGAGATAGAGATACGTCTCTACTCCATCATCTACGATGCCATCAACGACATCAAGGATGCAATCGAGGGTATGTTGGAGCCTGTGATGAAGGAGGAAATCGTATGCTCGATAGAAGTTATGGAGATATTCAAAATCTCGAAGGTCGGAACGGTGGCAGGCTGTATCGTTCGCGAGGGCAAACTGCAACGCAACACGCCTATCCGCGTTATCCGAGACGGTATCGTCATCCACACGGGTCGGCTCGGTTCGCTCAAACGTTTCAAGGACGATGTCAAAGAGGTCGTTTCGGGACAGGATTGCGGTTTGAACATCGAATCGTACAACGACATCCGCGTAGGCGACATCGTTGAGGGATACGAGCAGGTCGAGGTGAAACGCAAATAGAAGCAAACTACACAAACATAACGAACTACTACTTAATACAATTATGGCAAATCAAATCAAATTCACAACGCCGGAAGAGGCCGTAAAGGTCATCAAATCGGGCGATCACATTCATTTGAGCGCAGTTGCATCGACGCCGAAATGCCTTATCAAGGCGATGTGCGAGCGCGGACGCAACCACGAATTCAAGGACGTACACATCCATCACCTTCACACTGAGGGTATCGCACCTTATGCCGATCCCGAATTCGAGGGCATTTTCCAACTCGATTCGTTCTTCGTCGGCGGCAACGTGCGCAAGGTTACGCAAAGCGGATATGCCGACTATATCCCTGTATTCCTCAGCGAGACACAGCGACTCTATCGTTCGGGCGTACTCCCTTGCAACGTGGCGATGATACAGGTTTCGACTCCGGACAAGCACGGCTACGTTTCGCTCGGTACTTCGGCCGATGCGACCATCGCAGCCATAGAGTGTGCCGATATCGTTATCGCCTGCGTGAACAAATACGTGCCGCGTGCATTCGGCGATGCAATGATTCCGATGTCGAAAATCGACATGTTCGTACAGGAGGATTTACCGCTCGAAGAGGCAATCTTCGCCGAGCCTAACGAAATCGAGATTAAAATCGGTCAGAACTGCGCCGCTCTCATCGAAGACGGTGCTACGCTCCAAATGGGTATAGGTGCCATTCCGAACGCTGTTTTGGCGCAGTTGGGCGGCCACAAGAATCTGGGTGTGCATACCGAAATGTTCGCCGACGGCGTGCTGAATCTGGTAGAAAAGGGCGTCATCAACGGCGAAGCGAAAAACATCGACAAGGGCAAGATGGTGTCGTCGTTCCTCATGGGTTCGAAGCGCGTTTACGACTTTATCGACGACAACCCGGGCGTATTGATGATGGACGTGGGCTATACCAACGACCCGTATATCATCGCCAAGAACGACAAGGTAACAGCCATCAATTCGGCTCTCCAAATCGATATAACGGGACAGGTTTGCGCCGATTCGCTCGGTCGCAAATTCTACTCGGGTGTAGGTGGCCAGGTTGATTTCGTCTTCGGTGCATCGATGTCGAAGGGCGGAAAATCAATTGTCGCCATGCCTTCGATTACCAACAAGGGTATCTCCAAGATTTCCGACGTACTGACCGAGGGCGCAGGTGTCGTAACCACCCGCAGCCACATGCACTGGTTTGTAACCGAGAATGGCGCTGTCGATTTGTACGGCAAGACCTTGCAGGAGCGTGCGCGCCTGATTATTTCGGTCGCTCACCCTTCGGCACAGGAGGCTTTGGACAAGGCGGCTTTCGAGCGTTACGGCTCGCATCACCACTATATCAAATCCTACATGGGCAAATAAATTTACCCATGCAATCACAAAGGCTTCCTGCTCGCAGGAGGCCTTTGTTGCTTTTTGATATAGTGGTGTAACACCACCTTTTGTGTTACCTATTCCCATAAATTCCCCGCCTATGCGGGGGACTTGTCGCCACGCTCCGATAAACAATCCGCTTTCCTAAAAATTCACCTTACCGCGCCATCGCGTCCCACACGGGAAAATAGCAGATTTACCGCACAAAACGAGCGGATACTCTTTCGGGTATCCGCTCGTTGGTTAAGTTGCATTATTCACATGTTATAACATTCCCACAAAAAACCACCTACATTACGGAGAAAAAATCCGCAA
>CALYVN010000018.1 GCA_945494785.1 uncultured Alistipes sp. | reverse complement strand
GCGAGTATCCTCGCCCTCAAGGTGAATGATTCTGATGCGCTGTCCTACCTTGTAGCGACTATCGCGCTGTTGCTTTGTCTGGTGCATATATCGTTGTTTTAAGCTTTAAACCAATCTTCAAATCGCTCGTAGAAGAGCAGCTGGGTGCGTGGGCGCATCATATCGTAGTTGCGCATGATCGATTCGCGGCCCAGGGTGTTCCATTCGGCTGGTGTGCGGGTTGCGGTAAAGTCTACCTCCTCGATCTGGATGTCATCGTACTCGTTGAGCATCTCGCGTGATGCTCTCGAAAGGTCGCGTATCTCGTCTGTTGCCTGTGACCAGCTTGTCGCATCGGTTGGGAACAGCTCTAAAAAGTTTTCAAGTCTGTTAAACATAGCTCGCGGTATTTAAGTGTTATTTGTTCCTAAAATATGGAGCCGGGGTGAGCCGGCTCCGGCCTGCATTGCTTATTCGCGGCAGGTAGCCAAGGCCTAGTGGTCTATTCTTCGAGTGCCCAACGCTGTTCCAGGAGAGCGCGGTGCTCATTGTTAATTTGCTCGGTGAGTTCCATTAACTTGGTGTATTCGGGTGAGAGTCGCTTGAACTCAGCGGTCAACTCGTCAGCGCGTTTCTTGATGGTTGCAAACTCAGCCTCAAGGCGGTCAAGCTGGCGGTCAATCTTTGCGATCTCTTTTGCGTTCTTGGTCTGCATAATTCACTCTGTATTAGTTGTTTATCGTAGTGCAAACATAACATCAGTATTTGGAACACGCAAGTTAATCCGCAAGAATCTGCAACACATTAAGTGCTTTATTTCAATGTGTTACACATTTCTAAAATTCTCCAATTCTGCACGCGTGTGTAATCAATTGGGGGAGCGATTATGTTTTGAAACCACCCAAGGAATTTGACCCCCTATTCCCCTGCGGAGCAGTACCCCCCCCCCAACCATGGCGGGGTAGAGGAGGAGTCGGTGAGTGTTGTTGTGGGTGCTGCGTGTCAGGCGCATTTCACCGGGAGTGTTGAGCAGTGTTAGGTCGAAATTAAGTCGTGGTTAATTGCACCATTTCGCCGACCCTTTATCAAAGAGTTACGGCGATTTTTGGGCTCATTTTGCCAAATCGAAACTCTTTGAATATTAAACACCTAACACTGCAATTAATACTGTCTTCATTCAACCATAATCGATAAAATTAAATTATTTCGAGATTTTGTCTTAATTGCTACTATAACCAGGGAACATTATCCAATAGCCTTCGATCATTTGCTCTGGCACGATATCTAAGATATGCTGTCCGGCAACTCTCAGTTTATTGAACAAACTTGTTATATCTGAGACTCTCTCGCTCTCAGTTGGGAGCTCATACTCTCCCTTTTCAACTTTGCCTTTACGGTCTATGTATGGTTTGAATTTGTTACACGGCTTCAATATACCGAGCTGTGCCAAGAACTTATACCGACAGCATCCTAAATCACGTATCTCTTCTCCACGCAAATATCCATCATAGGATTCTCCAAGCATCTTACGAAGTGAGGCATACTCACTTTGCGGTGTTATGGGTGCTTTGGCTGGAAGTTGTCGTTCAACGGATCTTCGGTGAATCTCTTGTATAGTCTTTTTGCGACAATCGGAATCTAAATAGCCGATAATCCATTTGTTTACCGACACAGCATTTACACCAAATGATTCTCCGAATTTGCCATATATACCAGCTCTAAGAATTATTGGTAATTCTCCGATGTGGATGGTGCCAAAGTCATCATTTATCAATTGAGCGATCTCCTCGCAGGTGAAGCGAAGGTCATTCTCACTCATAGTTGTCCAACCCCGCACGGCAGTACGAGCTATCTCTACTTGTAGCATATTGATAAGCTGCGCTCTATCAACCTTCGAGCATAATGGGGTCTGCTGTAGCGCCGCTATTATATGTTGCGTCTTCATTATTTATCCTTTGCAAGATGTTTAACATTGTATCGACTTTACCTGGTTTGGGCTGTTGTGGTACTGAACGCTGTGACACTTGCGTACGCCGTTTAAGCCAATTCCGAGCTGTCAGGTATGCCGAGATATTCTTTTTGTGGAGATCGGCATAGTTCTCCATGGCAAGTATTATATCCATCACCTCTTGTTTTGAGTATTGCGATACAAGCGAACAGAGTTGAGCCTCGGACATTGGTTGTCGCATATGCTGCACTCTGGGTGCGTGCTGACTTAACCATACATTAAACTTACTATACATACTATCATTGTTAATGATGATTGATGTAGATGTATCTGTATGTGATGTTAATGGTGACACCCTGTCGCATTGAGTGACATGTGGTCGCTTTGTACGACTTGGTGTCGTTGCCCGTGACACCGTGTCATAATCGGTTAATTTTACAATAGTGTATTGGGCACAATCTCTGGTCTCGTTTATTTTGATTTTTATCAATCCACTATCTTTTAACACATCTCTGGCTCTAAAAACAGAACGCGTTGATATCCCCGAATGTTTAGATAGCGTTGAGACAGCAACAGAAAAGGTTGTTTGGGCACACTTACCAGCATAATTCAACAGAGTGTAGTATAGTGCGATGGCAACTGTGGATAGCGAGTGTTGCTCCTGCCAAGCATAGAAGGCCCTCATATATTTATTTACGTTCCGCATTACTTTCCCCCTTCTAATATTCGTTTGACATCGCTCATACGATAGCGGCGCTTGCCACCCACATTGATGGGTACGAGATACCCGACCTTCGCCCAGCGCCAGAGTGTCGATTTATCAACATCGAGCATCTCTGCCACCTTCTTTGCACTCGGATAGGTCTCAGTGTTGGCATCGGTGATAAGTTGCTCCAACTCCTGTCGCGTACGCCTGATAAGTTCTTCGTTTGCCGCCAGCAAATCCGCTGCCCGAATGCTCACAATCACGTCTGGGTGGCTCTCTACAAGATCTAACAATTTAGCCATAATTTTACCTGATTTAAGGTTATACAATAAAACTCCTGCAACGACTTATAACAGCTAATTTCGTTATCGTTGCAGGAGCAAAGGTAGAAGCGGGGCGCTGTGGCGGGCGCTAGGGCAATGCGCCACAAAGAAACAGCGCACAACCGACAAAAGGTAATGCGCTGATTGATAATGTGCAAAAGATATTGTGAAACTTACGCTTTAATGGCGTTTAACTCCCTTCGCCATTGTTTGGGCACTGATGCGCCACTGCATTTCTGCGGCTCTGTATTGATGCTGTGGGCGGTATCTCTATACCAAGATTCACTATCTATATGTTTACTCAGAACGTAAATAAGATACTTAATCATTGAAGCCTTTGCGTATTCAGAGTTGTAAATCTTTGAAAAGTTCCTCTCAACAACACATCTTTCAAACTCTTTAAATGAAATGCCCTTAAAAGCATCATCGCAGACATAGTCATATACTTTGCGTAAGGAACACTGGTCTATTAAGCGACTTGATACACATTGGCTTGGCTTATTAATGGCGTAAATGTCCACACCAAAAGTAAGTTCAATGCGTTTACGCAAGATTGGCATATGTTTAATAAAACATTCAACATCAAACGTTCCAGGCATATTAAAGTCGTGGTCATCAACGAATCTCCTATAATACCGATACTCACTCTCTGTGTCAAATTCGAGGTCAAGTTTTTCAGTTAATAGTTTGAGCAAATAGGCGTTGTCATATGACGAGTCCATATAATAAGCACTTATCATATCGGCAACTATTAACGGTGAAGCGACACGCCTTAGTTCTACAATCATGTAAAACTCGTCGTAGTTACACTCTTCTGGAAACGGAGTGTAATCTAACAGCTCTCTATCCTTCGCAAGATTACGCTTCTCACATTCATCCTTGTAACATTCATCGATGATGCGTATTGCTTTGGATACAATTGCAATAATGTTTAGTTGTGCTATAAACTCTAAATTCTGTTTCATAGTTTTAGTTGTTGTTAGGGGTTATTATCCCTATGCCAAACGCACTTATCGCTGGCAAAAATATGATAGTCACAATTTTAGGATTGATAAACGTGGGGATATTCCCTGCGTTAGTGCTGGTTTAGCGATTCTTTATTGTGGTCACAATCAGTTCATATCCCTCCACATTTCACCGGCGAAGTTATGAAGGATTTTGCAAACGAACAAACGCAAAAATGCGTTTTTCTATATTTGTCTATACTTTGTCGCATTTTGTCGCATAAGTGTCGTACTTTGTCGCATTGGATATGCAGCATGCTGTTTATCGGCAGGTTATACTTTCGAGGAGGCATCATATGCCCTATATCAGCCCTATTGAGTATATATTTGACAAGAACTCGACAAACCTTACCAGGATGGTGATATTTCCTACAAAACACCGTTAAATTGCGCTATAATGTGTGGTTGTATTCAAAATTAACAAAATAACATATAGGATTTTTAGCTTAAAAACGCAACATTTTAACAAAAGGTTGTATTAGTACAACCATATTCAAAACTTTTTTATATATTTGTACAAGTATTGATAAATGTTCAGGCCTATGAAATACCTAAATATCAAAAAAGCGTTGGCTGCGTGGCAGGAGTTGCAACCACTATCAGAAAAGGATAGAGAGCGATTGAGCCGTCGTTTTACCGTGGATTTCAACTACAACAGCAACCACATTGAGGGTAACACATTGACCTATGGTCAGACCGAGATATTGTTGCTCTTCGGCAAGGTGATTGGTGAGGCCGATGTGCGCGATGTGCAGGAGATGGCAGCGAGCAATGTGGGGCTCCGTATGATGACTGAGGAGGCGAAAGTAAAAGAGACTCCCTTGACACAGAACTTTATCCGAACACTCCACAAAACCCTATTGCGTGAGGATTATACGGTTTATCGCAATCTGCCAGGAGGCGTGCAGACGAGTTATGTGATACACGCAGGGCAATACAAAACACGTCCAAATAGCGTTATTACCCGTTATGGGAATAGATTTGAATACGCTTCGCCAGAGGAGACTCCGAGCTTGATGGCAGACTTGGTCGATTGGTATAATAAGGCGGAACAAGAGGGCAAATTATCACCGGTGGAGTTAGCGGCTTTGTTTCACTATCGTTATATACGCATTCACCCATTTGAGGATGGTAATGGTCGCATCGCTCGACTGATGGCAAACTTTATATTGACACGACACAATTATCCAATGGTGGTAGTCCGTAGTCGCAAGAAGAGCGATTATTTGGAGGCTCTGCATCAGACTGATGTTGAGGTGGGTCCTGCGCCGAGTGATGGCGCACACGCCGAGATTAAGGATATTCGCCCATTCTTGAAATATTTCAATGATTTAGTCGCTACGGAGGTGTATAATGATGTGTTGTTTGTGAGTGAGAAGAATGAGAATGTGTGGTGGTACGATGGCGAGCGTATTGCCTTCCGCACTCCAAATTACACGAAAATTCTCAACGCTATGCGAACCGAGCCGACATTGACTCTTGCGGATATGAAAGAAATTACAGGTGTCAGCGTAACCGCCATTCAAAAACTACTCGGCCAACTTATTCAGAAGAAGTATGTTGAGCGCGGCGAGAAAGATGGTAGCTGGAGAGTGTTTGTGACACATTAAAAATTTACATAATAAGAAGTGAATATTCCTTGAAATATCTTATTGGTAATACTATGAATGAACTAGAAGACATTATAGAATATCTCTAGAAGGGATAGATTGGATGAAAATATGTAATGTATTAGTAATATTCGCGAATGGACCACATATCTTCTTAGGTGCTATTACCAAAAATACATTCTTGGAAGAACTTCATTTGCAAATGTATTTGATGACAGACAAGTAATAACACCAAAGGATCTTCCTATAGAGATTAGAGCGATCAGTCCAGAAGGAAACGAGCAGATGAAGAAGTTCTTCAAAACGAGTACATAAATTAAATAGTAATTCAAAATAAGCGCAGTGAGTGTCGTGTGAGTGTAAATCTCAATGCTCGTATATCTATTTGACAGTTTGTACGCTACGGGAAAGCATTGCAGCCCCGGCGAGTTCACGGAAGCGACAAGGCGACTTGTCGCTTTTTTTTGTCTCCGTTTCCGACCCCTGCAACGCAACGCAACGAGCTGATAGTGCAATTCGTTCGGATTCGCATTGCCCGTTACGATAAATTTTCTTAATTTCGCCCTCTCAAACGGTATCGACAAGATGGCAAGAAAGAGACAGAATTATCCCCTTATAGAGGGTCTCGAAATAACCTCGTTGGCCGCCGAGGGCAAGAGTATCGGCAGATACGAAGGTGCGGTAGTGTTCGTCCCCATGACAGTCCCGGGGGATGTCGTGGATGTGCAGATACGCGCCAAACACCGTCGTTTTATGGAGGGTACGGCAGTGCGATTCGTCAAGCGGTCGGACAAGCGCGTCGAGCCGGTATGCGAACATTTCGGCGTGTGCGGCGGTTGCAAATGGCAGAATCTGCCATACGACGAGCAGTTGCGCTACAAGACCGAACAGGTGCGCGAGCAACTTACCCGAATAGGCAAGGTGGAGTTGCCCGAGATAAATCCGTGTCTTGGCTCGGCCAAACAACTGTTCTATCGCAATAAACTCGAATTTACCTTTGCCGACCGTCGTTGGCTGACATACGACGAGATTGCCGCAGGCGAGGCCATCGCACCGGCACCCGCTCTCGGATTTCACGTTCCCAATATGTTCGACAAGGTGCTGGACATACGCAAATGCTGGTTGCAGGCCGAGCCGTCGAACGAGATTCGCGATGAAATCAAGCGGTTCTGCATCGCTCACGGCTATTCGTTCCACAATGTGCGGGAACATCAAGGATTGATGCGCGGTATTATCATCCGCACGGCTTCGACGGGCGATGTGATGTTGAGCGTCGTTTTCAACGAGAACGACCAACCCCGCATAACGGCTCTGCTCGATTTCGTGCATGCACGTTTTCCGCAAATCACTTCGCTCGTCTATTTCGTCAACGAGAAGTGGAACGATTCGCTGACCGACCAAACCCCCGTTTGCTATTGCGGCAAAGACCACATCGTCGAGGAGATGGAGGGCTTGCGGTTTAAGGTCGGACCGAAATCGTTCTATCAGACCAATTCGGCACAGGCCTACGAACTCTACAAGGTGGCTCGTGAGTTTGCCGAACTGAAACCGTCCGACACTCTGTACGACCTCTATACGGGAACGGGTACGATTGCCAATTTCTGCGCCCGACAGTGCCGCAAGGTGGTCGGCATAGAGTATGTGCCGGAGGCTATTGCCGATGCAAAAATCAATTCCGCAATCAACGGCATCGAAAATACCTCGTTCTATGCGGGAGACATGAAGAGGGTATTGGATGGCGCATTCATTGCCCGTAACGGTCGGCCGGATGTGATTATCCTCGACCCTCCGCGTGCAGGTGTCGATGAGCCCGTCATCGATGTAATCCTTGCGGCTGCGCCCGAGAGAATCGTCTATGTAAGTTGCAATCCCGCAACGCAGGCTCGCGATTTGGCACTGCTGAACGGGCAGTATAGGGTCGTAGCAGTTCAACCTGTCGATATGTTCCCGCATACGCACCATGTCGAGAATGTCGTAAAACTTGTCAAACGATAGATACTATTTCGACGGCAGAATGCGTTGTATGCAAAAGATAACCCCAAAAAGAGAATTGTTTATGAAAAAGATGATTTTGTTGGCTGTCGTTGCCATATTGGCAATGCCGGTATTGGCTCAAAAAACGGAGTCGTGCAATAGTTTTATTCAGGTAAACGGTCGTGCCGAAAAAGAGGTTGCACCCGATGAGTTCTACCTCTCGATTGTCCTCGACGAGAGCGATTCGAAGGGCAAAGTGGCGATTGCAGTTCAACGGCACGAGATGATTCAGGCTTTGAAGAGTATCGGTGTCGATATAGACAAGCAGTTGAAGGTGGCAGATTTTTCGAGTGCCTATTTCAAAAAGAAATCGTCGCTTACGACTGCCAAATTCCAACTCGAACTGCATTCGTCGGAGATGGTTGCAAAGACATACGCCGCTCTCGACAAACTCGGTGTCTCGAATATAAGTATCGATCGCGTGTCGCACTCGAAAATCGACGAGTTGAAAAACGAAGTGCGCATTGCCGCTATCTGCAACGCCAAGGCAACGGCAACGGTTTTGGCAGAGGCAGTGGGTCAGAAGGTCGGTAGATGCTTCTATATATACGATGCCAACAGCGATGTTATGCCACGCTATTACAACAACGCTTTGCCGCTGCGGGCTGCTTCGTCAAAGTCGGAGGCGTCGGATGCGGGTGTTGCCGAAGAGCCGCTCGATTTCAAGACCATCAAACTGTCGTATGACGTCAATGCGAAATTCGTGCTTGAATAGTGCAGTTGCGGAATATGCAGCAAAACCGTCGTCCGAAAGGATGACGGTTTTTTGTCGGCAAGGGTGGCTTATATGGTTTTATTTAGTAACTTTGCGCTAAAAGTGTACTCTATGAAAATCGTCAAATTCGTATTTAACCCGATTCAGGAAAATACCTACCTCGTGTGGGATGATTCGGCGCAGTGCATAATCATCGATGCCGGCAATGCGACCGAGCGCGAGAACGGCATATTGGCCGATTGCGTCGCCGAACAAGGTCTTACGCCCGTTATGGCGGTAAATACCCATTGCCATTTCGACCACACGTTGGGCGTGCAGTTCGTCAAGGCGACCTACGGTGTGCCGTTTGCGGCATCGACTGCCGACAATATGTTGCTCGACATATTCGGCCAAAGTGCAGCCATGTTCGGAGTGCAGGCTACTGTTGCCCCGACGATAGATATCGATCTTGCGAAGCAATGCGAGGTGTGTTTCGGCAATACCGTATTGCAGGTTATCCCTACGCCGGGGCATACTCAGGGCGGAGTGGTGCTGTACGAGCCGCAGTCGAAATCGCTCTTTACGGGCGATACGCTGTTCCGCGAGAGCATAGGCCGCACGGATTTGCAGGGTGGCGATTACGGCGCATTGATGCACTCGATAATCGGGCGAATCATTCCGCTCGGCGACGAGGTTACGATATACCCGGGTCATGGCGAAAAATCGACCGTAGGCCACGAGTCGTTGTATAATCCGTTCGTGGTGGAGGCACTGAACGGCGAAGTAAGATACAAATAGCGAAGCAGATGCGTATAGATATAATTACGGTGGTGCCGGAGTTGTTGGTCTCGCCATTGAACGAGTCGATTCTACGTCGTGCGCAGGAGGGTGGATTCGTGGAGATAAAGATTCACAACCTGCGCGACTATACCGACGACAAGCGGCGGACGGTGGACGACTATCCGTTCGGCGGAGAAGCTGGTATGGTGATGAAAATCGAGCCTGTCTATCGCTGCATAACCGCATTGCAGTCCGAACGGCATTACGACGAGGTCATCTTTACCTCGCCCGACGGTGTGCCCTACAACCAGCACGAGGCCAACCGCCTATCAACGTTGGAAAACATCATCATCCTGTGCGGCCACTACAAGGGCATCGACTACCGCATCCGCGAACATCTGATTACCCGCGAAATCTCCATCGGCGACTATGTGCTGACTGGCGGCGAATTGGCAGCAGCCATAATTACCGATTCTGTCGTGAGATTGCTGCCGGGGGCGATAGGCGATGAGGCTTCGGCTTTGACCGACTGCTTTCAGGACAATCTGCTTGCACCGCCGATTTATACGCGCCCTGCCGATTTCAACGGTTGGAAGGTGCCTCAGGTGCTTATGTCGGGCAACTTCGCCGAGATAGAACGGTGGCAGGAGGAGCAGGCGTATGAGCGTACGAAGAGTTTGCGACCCGATTTATTGGAGGAGTAACGCATGAAATACTACATCATAGCAGGCGAGCCGAGCGGCGATTTGCATGGCAGCAATCTAATGCGCGGCATCATAAAGGAAGACGATGCGGCACAATTCCGCTTTTGGGGCGGAGACCGTATGGCAGAGGTCGGCGGTGCGGAAAATCTGGACAAACACTACCGCGATACGTCGTTTTTCGGCATTGCCCAAGTGTTGCGCAATCTGCGAAAGATATTCGGCCAGATTGCGGAGTGCAAACGCAATGTCGAGGCATTCGACCCCGATGTGCTGATTCTTATCGATTATCCGAGTTTCAATATGCGCATGGCCGAGTGGGCTCATGGCAAAGGAATCCGCGTGTTCTACTATATCGCGCCGAAGGTCTGGGCGTGGAAAGAGTTCAGGGTTAAGGGTCTGCGCAAATATGTCGATAGGCTCTATACCATATTCCCGTTCGAAACAGCCTATTTCCGCAGTAAGGGCATCGAACCGATATTTATGGGCAATCCTCTTGTCGATGCCATCTCGCAACGCCGCAGTTCGTTGCCTTTGCGAGAAAGATTTGCGGCAGACAACGGTCTCGATTTCCGCCCGATTGTTGCCCTGCTGGCCGGTAGCAGACGCTCGGAGATAGCGGACAATTTGCCCGATATGGTGGCATTGGCACGCCGTTTCCCGAGCCGACAGTTTGTGGTTACGGGAGTGTCGTGGATAGAGCGGAAACTCTACGACGATATCATTGCCGATTCGGGTGTGAAATATGTGTGCGACCGAACTTACGAGACATTGAATGTTGCCGAAGCGGCTGTCGTAACTTCGGGTACGGCAACGCTCGAAACTGCGTTGATGAATGTTCCCGAAATGGTGCTGTATCACGTGCCGCGTATATACGAATTTCTGCGCCCGCATGTGCTTAAAATTCCGTATATTTCGCTTGTGAATATCAATCTCGGGCGCGAAGCGGTGAGGGAGATGGTCGTGTCGCATTTCGACGCGGATGCGGCAGCCGAAGAGTTGGAATCGATACTCGAAGGCGGATGCAGACGCCAAACGATGCTTGACGATTTCGGACATTTGCGTGCGATTATCGGCGACGAAGGGGCAAGCGAACGTTTTGCAAAAGATATGACGGAGTATTTGAAAACGGTTGTGAAATGAAGATAATTTGTGCGGAAAACGGACTCGGTGTTGCGGGAGGCGAATATCTGACCATGCGTCCCGATTCGGCAGTGTTGAGGGAGAATGACGACTTTTATATGCCGGCTTTCTCCGGCGATGTCGTGTGCGGTTGCGGGGTGTTGGTGCGCATCAACCGTTTGGCCAAGTGTTTGGCTGCCAAGTATGCAGCACGTTGCTACAATGCTGTCGGTGCAGGCGTGGCATTTGTCGCAAGGGATATCGTGCGGCAGGCGGTTGCTGCCGGCAGACCGTGCGACGAGGCGTATTGTTTCGACCGCTCGTTTGCCGTGTCGCCCGTGTGGGTTGAGGCGGAGGCAATCGGCGAGACCGTCTCTCTGCATGCAACCATCGGCGAGCGACAAATCAGCGCAGAGATTGCCGATTTGCGCCATCTTATAGACGAGGGCATCAGCCGTGCATCGCATTTGGCAACGCTCAAAACGGGCGATATGGTATTTGTCGGGCTGCCTGCGTCGAACGAGGTCAGGGCGGGCGACGGAATCGAGGTGCGGTTGAACGATTGCCAACTGCTTTGTTTCGGAATAAAATAGCGGACATGCTGTTGCACGATAGACTAAAAAACTACAGACTGATACTTGCCTCTGCCTCTCCTCGCAGAAGGGAGTTGCTTGCGGGGTGCGATTTGGAATTTACGTTGGCACCGCGTTTCGAGTGCGAGGAGCGTTATCCGTCCGATTTGCCGGCGGAAAATGTGGCGGAGTATTTGGCGCAACTCAAAAGCCGTGCCTATCCGTTTCCGCTGTCGGACAGCGACATTCTGCTGACGGCAGATACGGTTGTGATTGTCGATGGCGCGATTTTGGGCAAGCCCGCCGACGAAGAGCAGGCATGCGTAATGTTGCGCCGATTGTCGGGACGGACGCATAAGGTCGTTACGGGTGTAGCGTTGCGCTCGTCGGAGCAGATGCGCTCGTTCTCTGTCGTGAGCGAAGTGCGGTTTCGCACGCTGACGGATGAAGAAACGGCATATTACGTCGAAAAATATCGTCCGTTCGACAAAGCGGGTGCATACGGCATTCAGGAGTGGATAGGGTATGTGGCAATAGAGAGTATCGAGGGGTCGTTCTACAACGTTATGGGTTTGCCAGTACAGCGATTGTACGTCGAACTCGGCGCGTTCTGCAAATAGGGCGATACGGCAGTCTGCATCTTACGGCCGTATCGCCTTTTACTATTTTATCGTAAATGTTACGCCTCCCGTGAGCCAAAATCCAGGGCGACGCAGACCGCCGAAATCGCAATATCGCGTGTCGGTGATGTTGGACAAATCGAGATGTATGGCAACAGCCCCGATTTCGTATTTGATGCGGGCATCCAAAAGGAAATAGGGTTTGAAATCGCGCAATGCCGTCTGCATGCGTCCTGCCTCGTCGTAGATGAGACTGCCCGTTTCGTCGCGCAGATAGTCGGTATATGCGCCGTTACGGTCGTACAGCGTGCCGGTAAGTGCAACCGACAACTCCTTGACAGGCCGAATCTCGATGGAGGCCGACAATTTGTGCCGCATATAGTCCAATACGCTCGATGTCTTTACATTCTTTTTCAATTTCGACGTGTCCATGTAGCAGTAGGATAACGTGGCTCGTCGCAAAACGCCATTGTCTGTCCGATAGCCGCCCGATACCTCGATACCGAATGTGCCGAGCCGCGACTGCTGCTCGGAGTGCCATTTGTTGTAGAGCATTTGGCCGTCTATTTCAATCTGCTCGCGCCATACCCAATCGATGACATTGCGCCCGTCGCGATAGAAAAGTTGTGTTTTGGCGTCCCATTTGTCGTGCTTGTACGATGCGCCGATATGATAGGTAATCGCGCGTTCGGGTACGAGGTCGAGATTGTTGATTTGGGCTGCCGAAGTGTAATACAAATCGGTAAATGTCGGCAGGCGCATCGACTGTTCGGCACCTGCATCTACGCGCCACGCTCCGGTGCGGTATGCACCCGTCAAAGCCCATAGAACAGAATTGCCGTAAGGCGTAAAACTTACGCCCGCAGAGCCGGCAATCTCGAAATGCGCCCAATGTTTTACATGACGCAACCATGCGTTGCCGACGTGGCGCGACTTTTCGCGTTTGTAATGGCCGTGCGGCGTGGTCATCGCTTCGCCGAGATTGCTGCTGAAAATATGGTGATACATATAGTCGCCTCCTACGGATGTTATACCGGCGCACCAATGCACATCGCCCCACAATTCGGCACCTGCATTGTCGGTGTTGTGGTAGTTGGTGGGTGTGCCGCGATACCACTCGTAACGGTCGAAATTCTTGCGGTAACTTACATCGGCATTAAGTCGGACGCGCCCGAAATCCTTGACCCAGCGCAACGAGCCGAGTGCTGTCGATGTCTGCTCGAACTGCTCGCGGTTGTAGGCGGCATAGAAGCCGTTGGAGCCGAAGCGGCGTCCCTGCACACCTGCCTGAAAGTCGAAAAAGCCCGCCTTCTTGGCGTCGTATGTCATGCGCAGATAGCCATTGGCATTGCGGAAATCGGTGTTGTAGGTGTAGCCGTCGCTGCGCCTGAACGAGCCTGCTGCAAATAGCGAGAAGCGGTTGCGTGTAACTGCACCCGACAAATTGGCATAGAAATAGCCGTGTTGTCCGCTTTCGAGCATCAGACGCAGATAGGTGGGGTAGAGCGGCTGTGTGCGTATGTTCACCGCACCGGAGTATGCGCCTACTCCCGAAATGCCTTCCACGAGTTCGATGCCGGAGATGCAGTCCAAATCTATCGGCAGAGCATGGGATTGATGCCCTGTGCGGGCGTCGGTGAAATTGATGCCGTTGAGCATCACCATCGTTTGGTCGGCAGAGCCTCCGCGAATCGAAATGTCGGCCTGCGTACCTTTGCCGCTGCGCTCCCTTACATCTATCGTCGGACTTACGCGCAGCGCCTCCTCCAAAGTGGAGAGGGGAGCGGCGGCTTCGACCGAACGATTGAATACGGAAGTTTGCGGTAGTATGCTGCGCGAAGGACTCTGCTTGGTCCCGACGACCTCCACCTCGTCGATTCGGGTATTGCCGAATACGAACACTGTGTCGGTCTGCGCGGCAGCCTCTTCGGCCGCAAGCACGAGAATCGACATTCCGATTGCGAGTACGCCGATGGTTACTTGGCGGTGGAGGCTGGCGAACACTGCATAGTTCGTGCGCAACCAACGCTTGAAGCAAGGAATCGGTTTACCTTGAATCGGTTGTTTTTTCATCGTTGAAAATTGATTGAAATGTTAATAAAAAGTTGATTATCGGTTATCGAGGAGAACTCGATGCAAAAATTCTCCCGTGTAACTTCGTTTGCATGCGGCGATGTCTGCCGGTGTTCCGACGGCGATTATCTCGCCACCCGCATCACCTCCTTCGGGACCTATGTCGATGATGTGGTCGGCAACCTTTATCACATCGAGATTATGCTCGATGACGATGACGGTATTGCCCTTGTCCGCCAATTTGTTCAATACGCCGAGCAGCAGCCGTATGTCCTCGAAATGCAGGCCTGTCGTCGGCTCGTCCAAGACATACAGCGTGCGTCCCGTGTCGCGTTTGGAGAGTTCGGACGACAATTTTATACGCTGGCTCTCGCCACCCGATAGCGTTGTGCATGGTTGGCCGAGCGTCAAATAGCCCAGACCGACATCCTGAATGGCTTTGAGTTTGGCGTATATCGCCGGCACAGGCTCGAAAAACTCTACTGCCATATTGACCGTCATATTCAGTATGTCGTTTATGTTTTTGCCCTTATAGCGCACTTCGAGCGTCTCGTGGTTGTAACGATTGCCGTCGCATGCCTTGCAGCGGACATAGACATCGGGCAGAAAATTCATCTCTATCGTCTGTACTCCCGCTCCCTTGCACTCCTCGCATCGGCCTCCCTTGACATTGAACGAGAATCGTCCCGCTTTGAAACCGCGAATCTGGGCATCGGGTGTCTGCTCGAACAGACGGCGAATGTCGGAGAATACGTTGGAGTATGTCGCGGGATTGCTGCGTGGCGAACGGCCGATAGGGGATTGGTCTACCACGACGAGTTTGTCGATGTTTTCGATGCCCTCGATGCTGTCGTAGGCGAGCGGCTGTTTGCCGGAGCGATAGAGTTCGCGTGCGATTATCGGCACAAGCGTCTCGTTTATCAGTGTCGATTTGCCCGAACCGCTTACGCCCGTAATGCAGATGAATTTGCCGAGCGGAAAGGCGACATCGATGTTTTTGAGATTGTTGCCTCGCGCCCCTCGGAGGAGAATCTCTTTGCCGTTGCCTTTGCGCAGCGTCTGCGGAATCTCGATACGACGACGGCCGACGAGGTAATCGGCTGTGATGCCGTTCGATTTGATGATGTCGGCAAATGAGCCCGTTGCAACGACATGACCGCCCAACCGACCAGCCTTCGGACCGATATCGACGATGAAATCGGCGGCACGCATCATATCCTCGTCGTGTTCCACCACGACGACCGAATTGCCCGCATCGCGCAACTCTTTGAGCGTGTCGATAAGCCGGCGATTGTCGCGTTGATGCAGCCCGATGCTCGGCTCGTCCAAAATGTAGAGAACATTTACGAGTTTCGAGCCTATCTGTGTGGCAAGGCGTATGCGCTGGCTCTCGCCACCCGACAACGTGCGTGCGGCACGATTCAAGGAGAGATAGCCCAAACCCACATCGACCAGAAAATGCAATCGTTCGCGAATCTCCTTGACAATATCCTGCGCAATAGCCCATTCGCGACTGTTCATCAGCGGGCGTATGCCCTCAATCCACTCGGCAAAGGCACTAATCGACATTGCCGAGACGTCGGCTATGTTTTTGTCGCCGATGCGGAAATTCAACGCCTCCTCTCGCAGTCTGCTGCCTCCGCATAGCGAACATTTGTGGTAAACGACGAATTGCGATCGCCATTTTTCGCCTCGCCGCGAATGCTCGTCATCCTCTGCGAGCGTCTCGTTGATATATTCGGCAATGCCCTCCCATTGGCGTATCTGAATGCCTCGCTGGTAGGAGAAATCGTTGAGATTGACGGTTACAGGCTTGGGGTCGCCGTATAAAATGGCATTGATGCCGTCGGCAGAGATTGTGCCGACAGGGTCGTCCAAAGTGAATTTGTAGCGTCTGCCCAACGCCTCGATTATGGTAAAGAGCAGGTTTGCGCGGGCTTTTCCGAGCGGTGCAATGCCTCCGTCGCGTATGGAGAGTTGCTCGTCGGGAATTATGCGGTGCGCGTCGAATACGGCCTCTTCGCCCAATCCGTTGCATCGTGGACATGCCCCCTTGGGGGAGTTGAACGAAAAGGTGTTCGGTTCGGGGTCTTCGAAAGCCACGCCCGTAGTGGGACACATCAAATGGCGCGAGTAGTAGCGCATTGCCCCCGAATCGTAGTCGTGCAGTGCCATTGTCCCTTTGCCTTGCCGCATAGCCTCTTTGAGAGAGGTCATAATCCGCTCGCGCGAATGTTCGCCTATAATCAAACGGTCGATAACGAGTTCGATGGAGTGGGTTTTGTAGCGGTCGAGCCGTTCGCCCGTACCGAAATCGCGTATTTCGCCGTCGATGCGGGCATAGATGTAGCCGCGCTTGGCAAGCGACTCGAACAGGTCGCGGTAGTGGCCCTTGCGGCTTTTGACTATCGGAGCGAGCAATGCTACCTTGCGGCCGGAGTAGTCGCGGATTATGAGGTCGCAAATCTGCTCGTCGGTATAGTGCGTCATCGGCTCGCCCGTCTCCGGCGAGTAGGCACGCGAGGCACGCGCAAAGAGCAGGCGCAGAAAATCGTTGATTTCGGTTACTGTACCGATAGTCGAGCGCGGATTTTTGTTGGTGGTCTTCTGCTCGATGGCGACCACGGGGCTCAATCCCGTTATTTTGTCCACGTCGGGACGCTCCATCGAGCCGATAAACTGTCGCGCATACGCCGAAAACGTCTCCATATAGCGGCGTTGTCCTTCGGCATAGAGGGTGTCGAACGCCAACGACGACTTGCCCGACCCCGATAAACCGGTGATTACGACAAGCCTGTTGCGCGGAATTTCGAGGTCGATGTTTTTGAGGTTGTGTACTCGCGCCCCCGTTATTTTTATGCTATCCTCCATGCTGCGACAGATTATCCCGCAAATATACGAAATATTTTCGGTATCTGTGCGGGAGACAAAAACCGTTGTATGTATGTTCTCTGCCCGTCATTCTCGAACACAATACACCAATCGTTATGGCACACCACTGCCCGTCATTCTCGAACGGAGCGTAGCGCAGTGAAGAATCTCGGGCAGAATCAGGCGCAAGGGCGAAAAACAGCGCATTCGTCCAAAACAGATTCTTCGCTGCGCTCGGAATGACGGGGGAGGGTGGTGCGTATAACGGGTGGCTTATATAGGAGACCTAAGAGTTCTAAGAGAACTAAGATAAGCAGTAAGGTCTTATATGCTATTTCATCTGCTACTAAACTCTTAAACCACTAAAACCTCTGAAACTCTGCTGTTTGTCAGCGTCTCCTGCCCTCGTAGGTCTCTTACAAGTACAAATCTCGCCGTTATGCCCTATACCACACAAGCGAATTGAATAGGTCGTGCAGCGAGATGATGCCGACCAAATCGGCAAAGCAGATTAGTACCAGCAGCGCGATAAAGGTTTTGATGAAGCCCTTGCCCCAACCGACCATATAGTGCGAAGCGAGGAACGAGCCGACGATGTTGCCCGCGCCGTGCCAAAGGCCGAACATATAATCGACCTGCCCGTTGAGGATGAATATGGCGAGCGAAAACGGGGTGGCGACGAAAATGACGAAATTCTTGATGACATTCGCCGTTACGATGTCCATGCGCATCGACCACAGCGTTATGGCGAGTATCAGATAGCCGATGCCGACATATATGTAGCCGCCGTAAAAGCCTATGAGCAGAAACCAAAGATAGTGCAACGGTTTGATGTCGATGTTGTGTCCCTCGCGGATTTTGATGCGGTTGTCGAAGACGATATAGAGCAGAATGACGAGCAGAATTACGCCGAAACAGATTTTGAAGACCGTTTCGTTGATGTGCGTTGCCACGAGCGAGCCGGCAATGTTGCCGACGATGACGGGAACGGAGAGTGCCAATCCGTGCCGAATATTGAGCATCCGTTTGCGCAGGAAGGTAACGGTTGCCGTCAGATTTTGGAGCAACACGGCGATACGATTGGTGCCGTTGGCTACGGTGATGGGCAGTCCGAGTGCCATGAACATAGTCATCGTGATAACCGAACCTCCGCCTGCAAGCGTATTGACGATGCCGACGACGATGCCCGAGACAACCAGCAATATGATGATGTTCCAATCCATAAACCCAACCTTACACCTACAAATATAGCATGGAGTTTGCTATTTTGCAACAGACAGTACCGAAAATGTACGCCGAAATTGCGTATTGAGGGAATTGTTTTGTACTTTTGCGACGTAAACGCGCCTTGCAGAATGCAACGCGCGAAAAAAACGGATAACGGATGAAAGTAGGAGAGATACAGATACTCACGGTTGCCCGCGTGTCGGATTACGGGCTGTACCTTGCGGACGAGGAGCAGAACGAAGTGCTGCTGCCCAACCGTTATGTCTCTTTGACGCAGAAGGTCGGCAATACGGTCAGCGTATTCGTCTATCACGACTCGGAGGACAGATTGGTCGCTACAACCGAAACGCCGAAAATCAAGGCGGGAGAGGTCGCCTGTTTGGAGGTGGTGGACAAAAACATCCACGGCGCATTCCTCGCATGGGGCGTAAGCGGCAAAGATTTGTTTATGCCCAATCGCAATCAGCACGGAGGAATAGTCGTCGGCAAGAGTTATGCGGTGTATATGTACGTGGACAACATAACGGGTCGGTGCGTGGCAACCAACAAACTCAAAACCTACGTCAATAACGACGATATAGTTACTGTTGCACCGCGTCAGGAGGTGGCGATTCTCATAGCCTCGGAGAGTCCGATAGGGTATCGTGTGATAGTGGAGAATCGCCATTGGGGAATGCTCTACAAAAACCAACTTTTCCGTCCCGTGCAGATTGGCGAAAAGTGCCGTGCCTATGTTGTGCGCGTAACCGACGACAACCGTATTGACTTGTCGTTGCAGCGTCAGGGCTATGAGCAGGTCAAGGATTCGGCCGACAAACTTTACGAAACGATAGAGCGCAACGGCGGTTTTGTGCCGCTGACCGACCACAGTTCGCCCGAACAGGTGCAGAGCATGTTGCAGATGAGCAAAAAACTATTCAAACGCTCGCTCGGAGTGCTGTTGAGCCACAAGCGCGTTGCAGTCGATGAAACGGGCATAAAGATATTGAAATGATGGCGAAAGTTACCACGGCGGAGAGAGTCTCGACAGACCCTTCGGACAACTATGTTTTCCAACGGTCGCTACTGGCATACAGACATGCGGCAGAGATGGTGCATGGCGACGTGTTGGAGATAGGTACGGGTACGGGTTACGGTATCAAGTGGCTTGCGCCTAAATCCAAACGGTTTATCACGATAGACAAGGATATGCCGGAGACTTTGTGCCAACATGCCAAGTCGGAGTTCTATCGAATGGAGGTTCCGCCTATCGGCTTCGACAGCAATTCGTTCGATTATGTGGTGGCGTTTCAGGTTATCGAGCATATCGAGGAAGATATGCAGTTTGTGAGAGAGGTTGCCCGAGTGCTGCGTCCCGAGGGCAAATTTATCGTAACGACCCCGAATGCACCTATGTCGCTTACCCGCAATCCGTGGCATGTGCGCGAATACAATGCGGACGAGTTGCGCAATTTGTTGGAGTGCAATTTTTCGAAGGTCGAGGCCTTCGGAGTGGTCGGCAACGACAAGGTGATGGAGTACTATGCCAAAAATCGCCGCAGTGTCGAGCGCATTGCCCGATTCGACATCTTTGACCTTCAACACCGTTTGCCCCGCAAGTTGCTGCAAAAGCCTTACGATATGCTCAATCGGTGGAACCGCAAACGGCTGTTGCGCGACAATGCGAAACTTACAACTTCGATAACCTACTCCGATTATGCGATAGAGCCGTATCGCGAAGGTTGTTTCGACCTATTCTTTGTGGCGACAAAGTAATGGTTGGGTCTGTTGCGGCGTGGTGAAACAGCCCGATTCGGGCGGTGATTTTGCCGCTGTCGGCGGTTGGCTATATGGTTGTGAGAAATTTTTGATTATATTTGTATCTGTAATTGCCCGTATGCGATGCGCAGGGCGATGAAAGGAGGAGCAAAATTATGAAATTCCGAATTGGTCACGGTTACGATGTACACGCACTCGGCGGGGGTCTGCCTTTGGTCTTGGGCGGCGTGCATATTGCGCATACGAAGGGTTGTATTGCCCATTCGGACGGCGACGTGCTGATTCATGCCGTTTGCGACGCACTGCTCGGTGCGGTTGGCGAGGGCGATATAGGCAAGCATTTCCCCGATACGTCTGACGAATTCAAGGGTATCGATTCGCGCATCCTGTTGCAGCGGGTTACGTCGATTGTGCGCGACAAGGGCTATGCGGTAGGCAATATCGACTCTACGATAGTGATGCAGCGACCCAAATTGCGCCCCTATATCGATGCCATGCGTGCCGAAATAGCCAAATCTGTCGGCATCGATGTCGATGCGGTGTCGGTCAAGGCGACCACGAGCGAGCATCTCGGCTTCGAGGGCGAGGAGCGGGGTGTGTCGGCAACAGCCGTAGCGTTGGTCTGTAAAGAGTAAACAACAAAACCTTATACTGTTATGTCAGAGATTAGAAATTTGCAACCCCAACATGTTTGGGAGATTTTCGACGACATCACCCGCGTACCGCGTCCGTCGAAAAAAGAGGGTAAAATAATAGCGTTCCTGCTGGATTTCGCCGCCAAGCACGGCCTCGAACACAAGCGCGACAAAATCGGCAACGTGCTGATGCGCAAACCTGCCACAAAGGGTTTCGAGACACGCCCGACGGTGGTGTTGCAGGCGCATATGGATATGGTTTGCGAGAAAAATTCCGATGTCGAGTTCGATTTCGAGCGCGATGCCATCCGTACCGTCATCGACGGCGAATGGGTGCGTGCGCAGGGTACGACGCTCGGAGCCGACTGCGGTATAGGCATGGCGTCGGCATTGGCTGTATTGATTGACGACACTATCGAACACGGTCCTGTTGAGGCGTTGTTTACGGTCGATGAAGAGACGGGTCTGACGGGCGCATTCGAATTGGGCGACGATATGATTTCGGGCAAATATCTCATCAATCTCGATTCGGAGGACGAGGGCGAGATTTTCATCGGTTGCGCCGGCGGTATCGATACCGTTGCCACATTCCGCTACGAGGAGGAGGCTGCACCTGCCAACTATACCTTCTATCGTGCCGATGTCTCCGATTTGCGGGGCGGCCATTCGGGCGACGACATCGAGAAGGGACGTGCCAACTCCAACAAAATCATGGCACGTTTGCTGCTGCTTGCTTCGCAGTCGTTCGATGCCAAGATGAGTTATTTCTGCGGTGGTAATCTGCGCAATGCCATTCCGCGCGAGGCATATACGGTATTCGGTGTGCCGTCGCATCTGCACAAGGAGTTTGAAGCGGCATACAACGCTTTTGCCGACGATATCCGTGCCGAGTTCGCCGTTACCGAGCCGAATTTGCGTATGTCGCTAAACCCTATGCCGACACCGGCAACCGTGCTGTCGTTGCAGTCGCAGTCGGCTTTGGTCAATGCGTTGGTGGGTGTGCCTCACGGCGTTTTGGCGATGTCGCATACGCTCGAAGGGCTGGTCGAGACATCGACCAATCTCGCTTCGGTCAAATTCGGCAACGACAAGACCATCACGGTTACCACGTCGCAGCGTTCGTCGGTCGATAGCGCGAAGGTCTATGCCATGCAGCAGGTCGAGGCCGTGTTTGCGCTTGCGGGTGCCGATGTGGCTCATTCCGACGGTTACCCCGGTTGGACGCCGAATCCCGATTCGCATCTGTTGGAGTGGACGAAGGAGAGTTACCGGTCGTTGTTCGGTACCGAGCCGCGAGTTCGCGCCATCCATGCGGGTTTGGAGTGCGGTCTGTTCCTCGAAAAATACCCCGAGTTGGAGATGGTGTCGTTCGGCCCGACGATGCGCGGTGTGCATTCGCCCGACGAACGGCTGAATATCGCCACGGTCGGCCGATTCTGGCAACTGCTTACCGACGTTCTCAAACGCATCGCCTAACCGCCTGTTGCCTTAAAACACATCGCCGCAGAAAATTTTCTGCGGCGATGTTTCGTTTGTCGATACACTGACCGCTCGGAATGACGAAGGGGTCGGTTTGCGGGGAAGAGGCAAAAACTATTGAGGCACCCCGAAGGATGCCTCAATAGTGGTTAGTCGATTACCTCGAATTCGTCCTTGCCGACGCCACACAACGGACAAACCCAATCCTCGGGAATATCCTCGAATGCAGTTCCCGGTGCGATGCCGCCTTCCGGATCTCCGACTGCGGGATCATAGACCCAATCGCAGACAGTACAACGATACTTTTTCATAATTGCAGTATTTTAAGTGTTAAACAGTCGCAAGATTACAATCGCTTGCACCAACAAAAATAAATCATTTTCCGATATTAAACAAGATTATGTTATATTTGTATGAATTTTATCGCAAACCCGACCTATGAAAAAATTTTCGATGCTTTTGGCTTTGCTGCTGCCGGTTGCCGTATATGCGCAGGTGGCGGTAACATCGTTGCGCGTCAATCGGCTCGATACACCCGTAGGCATATCGCCTGCCGAGCCTCCGACGTTGAGTTGGATTATCGACTCGCCGCAGAAAAACACCATGCAGACGGCTTACGAAATCGTGGTGCGCTGCAAAGACCGTACCGTGTGGAGCAGCGGCCGCGTGGTTTCGGACAACTCCGTGGCAGTAAAATACGAAGGAGCGATGTTGCCCGATACGCGCTACGATTGGACGCTTCGCGTGTGGGACAATCACGGCAACGTGTCGAAACGCGCCTGCTCGTGGTGGCATACTGGTTTGCGGACAGAGAATTGGTCGGCGCAATGGCTATCGCACGACTGCGGCGCAAAGCCCGAGCCTGTGCATTTCCGCAAGGAGAGCATCCTGCCGAAGAGCATTCGGCGGGCAACGGCATACGTTACGGCACACGGCATATACGAGGCATACATCAACGGCTCACGGGTCGGAAATTGCTATCTGACCCCGGGGTGGACATCTTACGGCAAGCGTTTGCAATATCAGGCGTTCGACGTTACGGCGATGCTCCGCAAAGGGCGCAATGCCGTGGGTGTAGTCGTCGCACCGGGTTGGTATTCGGGCGGAATGAATTGGGGCGATGCCGACAAACGGTTTAGATACGGCACCGATATGGCGTTGCTGATGCAGATAAATATCGAATATGCCGACGGCACTGCCGATACGATAGCGACCGACGGCGATTGGGAACAGTCGGCAGGTGCGGAACATGCCGCAAGCGGTGTGGTATTCGCCAATATATACGACGGGCAGACAATCGATGCACGGCAGATGAATGCGGCTTGGGCGACCACTGCGGGCGAAAAGTGGCAGCAACGTGCCAAGGTGGCGGATTTTGCCAAGACCAATATCGTGCCGACCGTCAATGAGCCTGTTGTAAAGCGTAAATCGTTGCAGCCCGTCGAATATATCGTTACTCCCAAGGGCGAGAAGGTGCTGGATTTCGGACAAAATATAGTCGGGTGGGAGCGAGTGCGGTTGCAGGGCAAAGCGGGCGACACGGTGCGTATTTACCATGCCGAGATACTCGACAAAGCGGGTAACTTCTATACAGCCAATCTGCGTAAGGCAAAGGCGACAAGTACCTATATTTTAGGCGACGGAGCAACACTATTCGAGCCTACAATGACCTTCTACGGCTTCCGCTACATCAAGGTCGAGGGCATCGATGGCGATTTGAATCCTGCCGATTTTACAGCCGAAGCAATCGGCTCCGGATTTGCGGATATTGGCGAATTTTCGTCGTCGAATGCAACAATCAACCGCCTGCAAAGCAATATCGAATGGGGCTTTCACGACAACTTCGTGGATGTACCGACGGATTGTCCGCAACGCGATGAACGATTGGGTTGGACGGGAGATGCACAGGTCTTTTTCCGTACCGCCTCGTTCCTCGGCAACGTCGATACGTTTTTCCGCAAATGGCTCGCCGATTTGGCTGCCGACCAACGCATAGACGGGCGTGTGCCGCGCGTTATTCCGGACACTTTCCCTCAATCCGACAGCAGAACGACATCGGCAGGTTGGGCAGATGCGGCAACCATAATCCCGTGGCTGCATTATATGGCATACGGCGACTTGTCGCTGCTCGAAGCCCAATATCCGAGCATGAAACGGTGGGTCGATTACATGATTTTGCGCAGCAAAGAGAGCGGTTGGCTGTGGAACAGCGGAACGCAACATTTCGGCGATTGGCTCTTTTGGAGCAAGTCTAACGACCCCGACGGACAATCGGCAGTTACGAGCAAGCACCTAATTGCGCAATGTTTCTTTGCCGCATCGACCGACATCGTGCGCAAAACGGCGGAACTGCTTGGCATGGAGCAGGATGCCGCCTATTATGCCGATGTGTTGCAGAAGGTGAGCAGGGCATATTTGGACGAATATGTTACGCCGAACGGATTGGTCTCGTCGGATACGCAGACAGCATACGTACTCGCATTGCAATTCGATATGCTGCCGGATGCCGTGCGCCAACAGGCCGCCGAGAGGCTGGTTGCCAATATCGAACGCTACGGCGACCATATCACTACGGGCTTTCTCGGTACGCCTTATGTATGCAACGTGCTGACCGATGCGGGTCGCTCCGATGTGGCTTACCGATTGCTTTTGCAGGAGAGTTGCCCGAGTTGGATTTATCCCGTTTTGAAGGGTGCGACAACCATCTGGGAGCGTTGGGACAGTATTCGTCCCGACGGGTCGGTCATCAAGGGAATGAACTCGTTCAACCACTACTCCTACGGCTCGATAGGCGATTGGCTCTACCGCAGTGCCGTCGGCATCAGAGAGACCGCAGCCGGTTACAAAACCATCGCCATACGTCCGCATACAGGCGGCGGATTCGGATGGATGCGGGCATCGACGCGGACGCCTTACGGTGTTGTGTCTGCCGAGTGGCATGCAGAGAACGACGAGTTACGCACTTTGGAGGTAGTCGTTCCTGCCAATACGACTGCCGAGATATTCGTGCCTGCACCGAGTGCCGATGCTGTCAAAGCATCGGATTCGTCGCTTGAATCATCGGGCTTTGCCGACGGTTATGCGAGATTCGACGTTGGCTCCGGAACTTACCGGTTCGAAGTGCGGAGATAAACAGATACCGACCTACCAGCAGGTCGGTATCTGTTTAAGGGGTTTAAGGGGTTTAATAGGTTTTAGGCGAACTTGTGTTTTAACTGTTCGACCAATGTCGGCATGCCAATAGCCGATGCCGCCTTGATATGGGTTATCGGATTGCGCAAAAAGGCGATATTCGGCTCGGCAGGATCGACCAGATAAATAGGCACCTGCTCATCCCGCACGTAATTGACCAAAGATGCGGCAGGATATACCGCCAACGACGTGCCGACGACAATCAGTATGTCTGCCGATGCGACGATGCGTGCGGCCTTGTCGAACATCGGTACCGATTCGCCGAAAAATACGATGTGAGGCCGAAGCAATGAGCCGTCGGATGCCCGTTCGTCGAGTTGTTGCTCCCAACCGTCAATCGGCGTTATAAGGTCGGGATTCGTCACACTGCGCAACTTGGTCAGTTCGCCGTGCAGATGCGTTACGCTGCTCGAACCGGCGCGCTCGTGCAGATTGTCGATGTTTTGCGTTACCACCTTCACGTCGAAACAGCGTTCCAAATCGGCTATGGCGTAATGTCCTGCATTGGGCTGCTTCGACATCATCTCCCGTCGTCGTTCGTTGTAGAAACGGATGACTTTCGCTCTATCGCTCGCCAAGGCTTCGGGTGTACAAACCTCCTCTATGCGGTAGTTGGCCCACAAACCGTCTTTGCTGCGGTAGGTCGGAATGCCGCTGTCGGCACTGACTCCTGCGCCCGAGAAGACTACAATCTTTTTCATTGGTTGCCCTACTTTTGTCCGAAATAGATGTCGAGCAACTCCTTGGCGGCGATGAACGAACTCAATTTGGCATCGAGTACGCGCTGCTCCACTTCGCCTATGCGTTTTTCAATCTCGGGATTGAGATAGAAACTGCTTTTTAATGCCTCGTTGATGCTCTCGTACATCCAATATTTGTTCTGCCGGTTGCGGTTGCGCTCGAAATAACCGTTGCGCTGTATATGTTCGAGGTAATCCTCGACACCCTTCCAAATCTCCTCCAAGCCCGTGCCGTCGGTCGATGAACACGTGTACACCTGAGCCCGCCAATCCGATTCGGGAGTAGGGAAGAGGTGCAGGGCGTTCTGAAACTGCGTGCGGGCAAGTTTGGCACGATTGACATTCTCGCCGTCGGCCTTGGTAATGACCATCAGGTCAGCCATCTCCATAATGCCGCGTTTGATGCCTTGCAGTTCGTCGCCCGCTCCGGCAATCTGCAACAGCATGAACATATCGACCATCGAATGTACGGCCGTTTCCGACTGACCTACGCCGACGGTCTCGATGAAAATGACATCGAAACCTGCGGCCTCGCACAATACGATTGTCTCGCGGGTCTTGCGTGCCACGCCGCCGAGCGAACCTGCCGAAGGGGAGGGGCGGATGAAGACATCGGGATTGGACGAGATACTCTCCATGCGTGTCTTGTCGCCGAGAATCGAACCGCCGCTGCGTTCGGAACTCGGGTCGATGGCCAATACCGCCAAACGATGATGCAGCGATGTTACCATATTGCCGACGGCCTCGATGAAGGTGGATTTGCCGGCACCGGGTACGCCCGTTATGCCTATGCGCACCGACTTGCCGGCATGAGGCAGACAGCGTTCGATAATCTGTTGCGCCTGCGCATAGTTGTCGGGATTGTTGCTCTCGATAAGCGTAATCGCCTGCGAAAGTACCGTTATGTTGCCTTTGAGAATACCCTCTACATATTCGTCGGTGGAGAGTACGCGCCTCTTTTTGCGCACGAAATACGGATTTACGATAGGTTGGTCGGCTACACCGTCGGTAACGTTCAGTGCGCTGTCGTGGTGCGTGTCGATATACTCTTTTTCGTAATGGTCTATTTTAGTGAACGACATTTTATTTTGTGTTTTTTGTTGCTTTGCGTCAATTTCATCAGTTTTTCGCGTGAAAGTTGCTTGGGGTTGCCGAACCATATAACACGCCGTCGGGCATCGATAATCACGCCGAACGGGGCATAATTTACCCCGCAACTGCGAAACGCATATTCGCTTCGGCACGCCACACCCGAACGGCCGGCTGCATGGAGTTTGAGCCAACCGGAGACGTTATCCTCGCTCTCCTTCGTAAAAATCAGGATGCGCAGATTGTCGATGCCGTCGGCAATCTCGTCGATATGTTCTACGCCTTCGATGCAGGGAATGCTGGCGGAGTGGACGAAACCGATGTAGGTATATTCGCAATTTTGCGGCACATGCCCGTTAATCCACTGCCTGTATTTGGGGTGTAATGGCGGAGTGCGCTCGCCGATTGCAAGATTTTGGGCAAAAGCGGTCAGAGCGCACAAGAGAGATATCGATATTGCCAATATGCGTTTCATATCCGCGAATATACGCCTATTTTGCGGGAAATCCAAACGTTTTCCGATAAATGAGCAATAAGAGCAAAATCGGACAAAAATAGTTGGAGAATAGTTTTTTGGTTTCAACGGAAAAGCGTATATTTGCAAGGATTTGGGCGAATCGTTGCAATTGTTGTCCGGATTCGACGCAGAATATAACGTAAAAATTAAATATTCAATAACTTAACAATTAACAATTTTAATTTTAGGTATTATGAAAGTATCA
>CALYVN010000017.1 GCA_945494785.1 uncultured Alistipes sp. | reverse complement strand
GTTCATTGTGGCTGATGACTGCAAAAATACACCAACGAACAAGCCGGCAGCGGTTCCGCTGCCGGCTTGATGGTAAAGTGCCGTATGTGTCAATGTTTGAGGTATTTGTCCAACCAACCGAAAAATTCGCGATTCCATACAAGCGAGTTTTGTGGCTTGAATACCTGATGCGCCTCGTCCGAGAACTCGACCAAACGTGCCGGAATACCGCGTACACGGGCTGCCGTGAAGGCTTGGAGCGACTGCGTATAAGGGATGCGGAAATCGCGTTCGCCCGTGAATATCAAAATCGGAGTGTCCCAATCTGCCACCGCCTTGTGTGGAGAGTTGGCATAGGAGCGCATGGCTGTTGCGTTCTGTTTGTCCCAATATGCCCCGCCGTAATCGTTGTTGATGAAGAACAACTCTTCTGTTTCGCCGTACATTGATTCGAAATTGAATATGCCGCAGTGGGCTATGAACGCCTTGAAACGTTTGTTGTGATGACCGGCAAGGTAGAAGACCGAATAACCTCCGTAAGATGCACCCACACAACCCAAACGGTCGGCATTGCACCACTCCTCTTTTGCCACGTCGTCGATTGCCGAGAGATAGTCGCAGATGTTCTGTCCTGCGTAGTCGCCCGAGATTTGGTCTAACCACTCCTGCCCGAACGAAGGCAGACCCCGACGATTAGGTGCTACGACTATGTAGCCCTGTGCCGCCATCAGTTGGAAATTCCAGCGGTAACTCCAAAATTGTGAAACCACACTCTGCGGACCACCCTGACAATAGAGCAGTGCAGGATATTTCTTTGTTGCGTCGAAATCGGGCGGCAAGATGACCCAAGTAAGCATCTGCTTGCCGTCGGTGGTGCGTACCCAGCGTTTTTGTACCTCGCCGAGACGGATGTTGTCGTAAATCTCTTTGTTTACGGCAGTAATTTGCGTCATTGCGCCGTTTTGGAGATTGACCTCGAAGAGTTCGGTTGCCATCGAAATCGTGGTAACCGAAGCCACGCATCTGCCTCCTGCAAGGGTAAAGGCGTTGATGTCGTGGTCGCCGGAGGTGATGACCTCGACGTTGCCGTTGCCCGAAAGAGCGACGCGGCAAATCTGGTGCGTTGCCTCGATAGGGGCGATGAAACAGAGCGTATCGTTATCCACCCAAACGACATTCGTCGCGTTGTAGTCGAACGATGCGGTGCAATCGCGCATCATTGCCGTTTGACAATCATATACGAACAGCCGCTCCTTGTCCGATTCGTTGCCTGCACGACGTTGCGAGCGGAAGGCGATTTTGGTGCCGTCGGGCGCCCAAACGGGATATTTGTCGTAGCCGACGAACGGCGTTTGTGCGGCAGCACGACCGTTGTATTGATACCTGCCGCAGGCAATCGGTTTGCAGATGTTCTGCTGCGCTCCGTTTTCTGCATACCAGATGAATATGTCGGAATCGGTCGATTGGGCATATTCGGTACCCGTCAGCGGTTTGCAGGTATAGGCGAGCATAGTTCCGTCGGGACTCCAAGCAATCTCGTCGCCATCGAAATAGGGAGCGAGCGGAGTGTCCCAAGCCGAATCTGCACCCGTTATGTCGCGTATGTCGGCAAGGTGGGTGCCGTCGGTCGAAGCCACGAATATATGTGCATAGTCGCCTTCGTCCCAATAGTCCCAATGGCGGCACATCAAATCGTCGTATATGCGTGCCTGCGATTTGGGCATGTCTTTGTGCAGGTCGGACGATTTTATATCCTTGACGTGGACGTGTGCGGTATAATGGAGATGCTTGCCGTCGGGTGCAAGTGCGAAACTCTCCACACCTGCCTCCACATTGGAGACTTGACGCGGTGCGGAGCCGTCGGCTTTCATCGCCCATATCTGCATGGAGCCGCTGCGATTGGAGAGAAACCATATTTCGCTGCCGTCGTGGTTCCAAACGGGAGCAATGGAATTGGTAGAGGTGTCGGTCAAAAAGCGCGACGAACCGTCGTCCATGTTGTGCAATACGATGACCGTTACGCCGATATTTTCGGCCATGTTGTAGCGGGTGAGCGTATAGAGCAGTGCCGAGCCGTCGGGCGACAGTACGGCCGAACCTATGCGTCCCATTTTCCACATAACCTCGGGCGTAAGCCTTGCTGCGGCAATCTCTTCGGCAGAGAGCGAGTTGTCTATTTCGAGCGGTACGGGAGCCTCTTTGCAGCCGCCCAACCCAAGTGCGATAACAGCCATAAACAGAGCAGATTTTTTCATAATGTTTTCAAATATATTTAGTAATTTTGTGCCGATAAATTCTGCACCCATGCACCGTAAGTCGTACCAAACCATATATTTCGGCGACAAACCTCTGCGGTTTGTCTCGGCATCGGATTATGCGTCCGAGCCTTGCACCGATACGAAAACGTATGTTTGTCGCGATGCGATACACGAACTTTCGCCGGCTAATATAGTAAAAATTTTCGCAACGTACAACGCTGTTTTGTGTATTGCCGACGATGTGCGTGCTGCGTTCGATGGTTGGGCTTCGCAATTCAAATTTGTGCGTGCGTCGGGTGGCATTGTTGTTGCTCCGAGTGGCGAGGCGGTAATGATACGCCGTTCGGGTCGTTGGGATTTGCCGAAGGGGCATATCGAAACGGGCGAGAGCGAAGAGGCGTGTGCCGTGCGCGAGATTGAGGAGGAGACAGGTGTGCGGGGTGCCGAAATAGAGACGTTTTTGTGCAATACCATGCACGCATACAACGTTTATGGAGAGTGGGAACTCAAACAGACGGCGTGGTTTCTGCTGACCGTAACCGCCACTACGCCTCTCACTCCGCAGCGCAGCGAGGGCATAGTGCAGGCAGAGTGGTGCGACGAGCGGTTGCGACGCAAAAATATGCAGACGGCCTATGCGACGATTCGGCAGGTGTTTGCATGCTATGAACAGATAAAAAGGTAGGGATATGGTAAAGATTCTTTGGGTGGATGACGAGATAGAGTTGCTCAAACCTCACATCCTGCTGTTGCAGTCGAAGGGCTATACGGTCGATACGTGCAACAACGGCTACGATGCGATAGACATGGCGACAGAGACCGCCTACGATATGATTATCCTCGACGAGATGATGCCGGGTATGACGGGTTTGGAGACGCTGCCTCTTATCAAGGAGGTGCGCCCGACCACGCCCGTGATTATGGTTACCAAGAGCGAGGAGGAGAATATCATGGACAAGGCCATAGGTTCGAAAATAGCCGACTACATCATCAAACCCGTTAATCCGAGCCAAATGTTGTTGCTGCTCAAAAAGCATGTTCATTCGCAGCAGTTGGTTACCGAGCAGACGACTGCCGATTATCGTGCCGAGTTCGGCCGCATTGCGCAATCGGTGCAAAATGCCTCGTCGTTCGCGCAGTGGAGCGGCATCTATCGCAAATTGGTCGGGTGGGACATCGATATTTCGTCGTCGAGCGACTCGAACGTGCGCGAGATTCTGCAATACCAAAAGAACGAGGCGAATACCGAATTCGGGCGATTCATTCGGCGCAACTACAAGAATTGGATTAACGAACGCGATGACGAGACGCCCGTGATGTCGCATACGTTGATGCGTAGCAAAATTTTCCCTGTCGCCGATGCCAATCCGAAAACAACGCTGCTGTTAATCGACAACTTTCGTTACGACCAATGGCGTTCGATAAATGCCATGTTGCGAGGTTATTACGATGTTGCGGTCGAGGATTTCTATTGTGCCATTCTGCCTACGGCGACTCAATATGTCCGCAATGCGATTTTTGCGGGATTGATGCCGCTGGCAATCGACAAACTGATGCCCGACAAGTGGTTGAACGACAACGAGGAGGGCGGCAAAAATCAATACGAGGAGGATTTTCTGCGTCGTCAAATCGAGCGATGCGGCAAACAATACCGGTGGACGTTCGACAAGTTGGTACGACCCGAAGCCGGTCGCAAGTTAATCGACAACATCCGCCATATTTACGAAGCCGATTTTTCGGTTATCGTCTATAATTTCCTCGACATCCTGTCGCATGCGCGTACCGAGACCGACATCATCCGCGAACTGACCGAGGACGACGCTTCGTTCCGCTCGCTGACCCGCTCGTGGTTTGAACATTCCGACCTGTTTACGCTGCTGCGTCTGCTCTCGGAACACGGCCACACGGTCATCATCACCTCCGACCACGGTACGGTGCGTGTCGATAATCCGATAAGGGTGCAGGGCGACCGCGAGACATCCGCCAATTTGCGCTACAAGACAGGCCGCAATCTGGCGTACAACCCGAAGGAGGTGTTCGAGATTACCAAACCCGAAGAGGTGCAGTTGCCGTCGATTAACCTGTCGTCGAGTTATATTTTTGCGTACAACCACGATTTTTTGGTCTATAACAACGACGCCAACCGCCATATCCGCTACTATCGCGACACCTTTCAACACGGCGGTATATCGATGGAGGAGATGATTGTGCCGTATATCGTCCTGCAACCGAAAGGGTAGTGCAACCCTGCATGCAACGGCATTGCACTGCGCATTCGTCCCAAACAGATTCTTCGCTTCGCTCAGAATGACGGAGGTGGTTGGGGTGTATAACGGGTAACTTATCGCGTGCGGCTTATATAGGAGACCTAAGAGTTCTAAGAGAACTAAGATAAGCAGCAAGGTCTTATATTCTATTTCATCTACTCTTAAACCCTTAAACCCCTGAGACCTCTTAAACTCTGCTGTTTATCAGCGTGTCCTGCCCTCGTAGAACTCTTAGACCTCTTAGTTCTCTTAGAACCGTCGGCACGTGCCGACCTCGCCGTTATACAAATGAAATAAAATAACAAGGCGGCATCGATGCCGCCTTGTCGTTTGCTATAATTTGCCGAGCCTTATACCCAATTTTACATATCCGCAATTTAATGTTCCTACTTTTACCAATCCGGAATATCCGATTCCGATTGAAAATCGTTTGATGTCGATTCCGGCTCCGACTTGACAATAAAAACCGTTGAAATATTCGAAATCCATTACACCGAAGAATCCTCCGAGCGAACAATTAATGTACGGGTATATTGTTTTATTTCTTGTCGGAATATATCCTTTCAAATTTACGGCAACCGGAATATAGCCGTAGGTCAATTTTTCATCATAAAAAGAATCAAAAATACAGTGGAATCCGGTCTCAATACCGACATAGGCATATTTATATATTCTTATGCCGAAATTGACATCCAATGTCGGACCACCTGCCCGTTCCAAAAATGCTGCTCCTGCATATATGTAACTTTGGAATTTGACTTTGGACGGCGCGTTGGCAGGACGCGGTTTTATGATGTTTACATGCGTGTCATTGGTTACTACGTTGTCGAAAACATCTTTGGTCCCGTTTTGATATTTGATATAAAAAATTGATGAACTGTTTGTTGTATAGACAGGACCGTCCAAATTGTCCCATCTTTTGTACGATACCTCTGTCGGTGTTACGGCTGTAACTTTTGCCAAAACCTCATCTGTATTTTTGAATACAATGGAATCCTGCGCATAGGCTGCGGCACATGCGAAAGTTGCAATAATTGCCGATAAAATAAATTTGTGCATAATTGTGTATAATTTGTTTGGTTATAAGTTTACTGCAAAGATAGAAAATTATTTCCAATCTGCGATTTGTTGATTGACTGCAAATTGCTTTATTGGCAAAAATGGCTTAAATTTGCGGCGTCTTAACAATCGACAGATGAAAACAATTTCGATAGATTCGCTCTCCGAATTGCCGGAGGTGGCAGATGCCGTAGTCGGGGCGTTGGAGGGTCGGACGGTCGTGGCGTTTTGCGGTGCGATGGGCGCAGGCAAAACGACGCTCATCAGCGCGATTATGGAGCGGCTCGGCTCGCACGACACCGTAACAAGCCCCACATTCGCCATAGTGAATCAGTATCGCACGGGCGAACAACGTCCTGTGTATCACTTCGATTTCTACCGCATCGACTCCGTTGCCGAAGCGTTCGACCTCGGCTACGAGGAGTATTTCTATTCGGGCGACCTCTGTTTGGTCGAGTGGCCCGAGAAGGTCGAGCCGTTGATTCCCGACGAAGCGTTGGTGGTGCGTATCGAGGTACTCGGCGAATCGGAACGGCGATTTACAATCGACTGACACGGCCAACCGAACTGACGGGCGCATTCGGCCGCAACTTTTCGTTGCTGTTTTCCGAAATCGTATAATTCCGCGCAAAACCGATGCCTTGTTTCTAATTTTTTATAACTTTGCGCCGCTATATGTAAACGCATATATCGAAAAATGAAAACTTTTACCAAAGTAAATGAGTTGCGCGAGGCACTCGGTGCTGTCCGCAACGGTAAAATCGGTTTCGTGCCTACTATGGGCGCACTTCACGAAGGCCATATTTCGCTGGTAAACCGCGCTCGCAAGGAGTGCGATGCGGTTGTGGTAAGCGTATTCGTGAACCCGACGCAATTCAACGATAAGACCGACCTTAAAAACTATCCGCGCACACCGGAGGCAGATGCAGCGATGCTTGCCGAAGCAGGTGTCGATTTTGTGCTGTTTCCGACCGTCGAGGAGATTTATCCCGAGCCGGATACGCGAGTGTTCGATTTCGGACTGATTGACAAAGTGATGGAGGGTGCAACCCGTCCGGGTCATTTCAACGGCGTGGCACAGGTGGTCAGCCGTCTGTTCGCCATTGTCGAGCCGGACAAAGCCTATTTCGGCGAGAAGGATTTCCAGCAGATTGCGGTTATCCGCGCCATGGTCGGACAGTTGGGGCTGAAAGTCGAGATTGTCGATTGCCCGATTGTGCGCGATAGCGACGGATTGGCTCGGTCGTCGCGCAATACGTTGCTCGACAAGGAGCATCGTGAGGCCGCTCCGCATATATACGAAGTGCTGTCGGCTGCCGTCCGTAAGGTGGGCGAAATGTTGCCGTCGGAGTTGTCGGAGTGGGTCGTGCGCGAGGTGGAACGCAATCCGCTTTTGAAGGTGATATATTTTCAGGCCGTCGATGCCTCGACGATGCAGCAGGTGCAGACGTGGGAAGAGAGCGAACGGGTGCAGGGCTGTATTGCGGTACAGGCGGGCGCGATTCGCTTGATTGATAATATAAAATTGAAATAGAAATGGTTATCGAAATACTCAAATCGAAGATACATCGCGTACATGTAACGGAGGCAAATGTCGATTATGTCGGCAGTATCACGATTGACGAGGCTTTGATGGAGGCAGCCAACATAATTCGCGGAGAGAAGGTGCAGGTGGTCAATGTTACCAACGGCGAGCGGTTGGAGACATACGCAATCCCCGGTGAACGCAAAAGCGGCGTAATCTGTCTGAACGGTGCTGCGGCTCACAAGGCGAAGGTTGGCGACGTGGTCATCATCATCTCGTATGCGCAGATGGATTTCGAGGAGGCCAAACATTTTGTACCGAGTGTGGTTTTCCCCGATACGGCGACCAACCATATAATCGAATAATTTATGAACACTTTGCTTGCCATACTCGCCCTGCTGTTGGTTGTAGTGGGGATTATCGGGTGCATCGTGCCTGTGTTGCCAGGTCCCGTTTTGGCGTATGGCGGTATGGTGTGTTCCTATTTTTGCTCGTTTTCGCAAATCACTACGACACAAATCTGGGTGTTTCTGCTGCTGACGGTCGCGGTATCGTTGGCCGACTATCTGTTGCCTGCCTATTTGAGCCGTGCATTCGGCGGTACGAAAGCGGGAGCGACAGGAGCAACTGTCGGACTGATTGTCGGCATACTGCTCGGCAACATAATCGGCGCAATCATCGGTCCTTTCATCGGTGCCGTTGCGGGCGAGTTGCTGCACGATGGCAATAATGTCGAGCGTGCATTGAAGGTCGGTTTCGGCTCGTTCCTCTCGTTTATAGTCGGTACGGGGTTGAAATTGGCTCTGTCGATAGCGATTTTTGTATATATTTGTGGTGATATATATCCCGTTGTCCGTGATTGGGCAGTGTCGTTGTTTTGATTCGGCAACACTTTGCGCAGGTGTGTGTCCGATTGCTGATTGCGGATTGAAAGGTTGAAGGTTAAACATATTTTTATTAAATAACAAAGCAGATGAAAAAGATTGTTTTTATGACGATTATCCTCCTTGCATTGGCGGTGTCGTCATGCTCGAAGTATAGGTACGAAACGGTATCGGGCGACAAGACCGCTACCCGTATCTATACTTTGGACAACGGATTGAAGGTGTATATGTCTGTAAACAAGGAGATGCCTCGTGTGCAGACGCTTATCTCGGTGCGCGTCGGCTCGAAGAATGACCCCGCAGAGACCACCGGTTTGGCTCACTACTTCGAACACCTTATGTTCAAGGGTACGGAGAGTTTCGGTACGCAGGATTATGAGGCCGAGAAACCTATGCTCGACGAAATCGAGCGACTGTTCGAGGTCTATCGTTCGAAGACCGATGCGGCAGAGCGCAAGGCTGTCTATGCTCAAATCGACAGCGTTTCGCAGGAGGCATCGAAACTTGCCATTCCCAACGAATACGACAAGTTGATGACGGCAATCGGTGCGTCGGGTACCAATGCGTGGACCTCTTACGACGAGACGACATACATGGAGGATATCCCTTCCAACCAAATCGAAAATTGGGCGAAGATTCAGGCCGACCGCTTCCAACACTCGATAATTCGCGGATTCCACACCGAATTGGAGACCGTGTACGAGGAGTACAACATGAGCCTCACGCGCGACAGCAGCAAGGCAATGGAGAAGTTGCAGAATCTGCTCATGCCGAATCATCCTTACGGTCAGCACTCTGTGCTCGGCTTGCAGGAGCATTTGAAAAATCCGTCGATTACCAATATCAAAAACTACTTCAAAACCTACTATGTGCCTAACAACATGGCAATATGTATGTCGGGCGATTTCGACCCCGATACGGCTATTGAGATTATCGACAAGTATTTCGGCGCGATGCAGCCTAACGACAATCTGCCGGAGCCGGTAGCCGCAGTAAAGGAGGAGATTACCGCTCCTCGCGAGGCCGACGTATATGGTTTGGAGAGCGAAATGGTATTTGTTGGCTGGCCTACGGGCGATGCCCGCAGTGCCGATGCACTGACGAGCGAGATAGCGGCAACAATCCTCTACAACGGCAAATGCGGTCTGGTCGATACCGACCTCGTGCAGAAACAGCAATTGCTGCAAGGTGTGGGATATAACGACCAAATGGCAGATGCGGGCGTGGTTATGTTGATAGGAACGCCAAAACAGGGTCAGTCGCTCGAAGAGGTGCGCGACTTGTTGCTCGGCGAGGTTGCCAAATTGCGCAACGGCGAATTCGACGAGACGCTTTTGCAGTCGATTGTAGCCAACTACAAAAGAAGCCAGATGTCGGCCATCGAGGATAATTTCAGCCGTGCATATATGATGGCTCTCTCGTTCATCAACGGTGTGGCATGGTCGGATGTCGTATCGGAAATCGATAACGCTTCGCGCATTACGAAGGAGGACATCGTGAAATGGGCGCAGGCCAATTTGACCGACAACGGTTATGCCGTAGTCTATAAGCGTCAGGGTAAGGACGAGAATCAAAAGAAAATCGACAAGCCGCAAATCACGCCGATAGCCACCAACCGTGATGCGTCGAGCGAGTTCCTGACCGAGATACAGAATGCGGAGGTAAAGGCCATCGAGCCGGTATTCGTCGATTTCGAGAAGGATATGGCGGTTACCAAGATGAACGGCAATATCGACGTGCTGTACAAACGCAACGAGACCAACGACCTCTTCTCGCTCATCTACCTCTATGATTTCGGTACGAATACCAATCCGAAAATCGACCTTGCAATCGATTATATGAATCTGCTCGGTACGGACAGCAAGTCGTTGGCAGAGATTCAGAAGGAGTTGTATGCTTTGGCTTGCGATGTCCGTCTGGTAACAAATGATAACTATACCTATGTAGTAATAGTTGGTATTGCCGAGAATATGACTAAGGCGATGGCTATTGCCGAAGATTACATCAACAACGTCAAAGGCGACGATGCCGTTTTGGCGGAAGTGAAGAACGATTTGCTCAAAGAACGTGAAAACAGCAAGGCCGACCAGACCGCCAATTTCCGTGCCATGATTCAGCATTGCTTCTATGGACCGGAATACATCCGTCGCAAGACTTTGAACAACGAAGCTGTAAAGAATATCCAATCGGACGAGTTGCTCTCGGAAATCCGTTCGCTGCCGAATATCAAACACAGCGTCATGTACTATGGTCCGGAGAAGAAGGGCAAACTCGTGCAGTTGCTCAACAACTCCCACAAGGTCGCAGACAACCTTGTCGAGGTATCTGCCGAACCGACTCCTACTTTGGAGGTGACAGAGCCGCAGGTAACATTCGTGCAGTATGATGCCAAGCAGATATATTACATGCAGTATTCGTGCCGTGCCGACGACAAGTTCGATGTGGAGAAGGTGCCGAGCGTAAACATGTACAACACCTACACGAGCGGAGGTATGAATGCCATCGTATTCCAAGAGATGCGCGAGGCTCGCGGTTTGGCATATTCGGCATACTCCTATCTCGGCGAAGGTGCGCGCGTGGAGTTTCCTCACTATTTCTACGCATTCATCGCTACGCAGAACGACAAGATGCGTCAGGCAATCGAGGCGTTCGACGAGATTATCGAGAATATGCCGGAATCGGAATCGGCATTCGAATTGGCAAAGCAGGGCGTGTTGGCCAATCTGGAATCGACCCGTACGACCAAGGCAAATGTGCTTTGGAAGTATGTCGATAACCTCAGAAAGGGGTTGCCTGCCGATTACGACGAGGATAAGATTATATATGAAAATACGAAGGATATGACGCTTGCCGATGTCGTGAAGTTCCAACAGGAGAACATAAAGGGTCGCAAGTACAACTATTGCATCTTGGGCGACAAGAACGATTTGGATATAAAGTATCTGCAATCGTTGGGCAAAATCAACTTCGTATCGCAGGAGGAAATATTCGGCTATTAAGCCGCAATCTCTTTGTTGAGGATTTTGGTCGGCATCGCATTCGGTTGCGATGCCGACTTTTTTGCATCATAGCCTATCACATAGTCCGTCATAGTGTCATAGTACGTCTTTGCCCGTTCTTGCCCGTTCTTGCCCGTTCTTGCCGCAAAAAAATACAGCCAACCTCTGCGGATGGCTGTATGATATGGTCTGTGTCGGAGGTTTGCCCTATGTCGGCTACTCCGATTTAGGCTCGATGAAGATATAGAACAACAACGGCGTATAACCGAGTATCTCGGTCGAAATCGATGTCGTATCGACCGACGAATTGTTCGAATTTATATATGACGAATAGTAGTCGTAGCCGTAATATCCGCCATAGTAGGCATTGCCGTAATACATCGAGTTGTAACTGTTGTAGTAGTCGTAATAACTTGGGTAATAATAACCCGTGCCGGACGACGAAGTGCTTGTCGAGCCGCTTACGCCGTTCGACCCGTAGGCATAGCCCGATGCCGTCAGGATGGCAGCCCACTGCCCATAGTGCAGTTTGGAAATGCAGTAGGTCCACGCCGTAACGAGGTCGCTCGAATCGGATGCGACGCTCAATGCCGAAGAGGACGAGCCTGTTCTGTCGAATACGAGTTGGTTAATCTCGTCGATGTTGGAGTCGATGACGAAGCCGTCGAGGAAGCGTGTAACATACCACACCTGCGCCGAGCCCTCCTTGACAAGAGTGGCATCGGTCATTTGGCTCTTGTCGAGAGCCTTGTTCTTGAACTTCTCGGCGAGAATCTCGTTGATTTGCCTGTCCAAATCGGCCATGTCGGCATACTTGCCGCTGTCTTTGTACGGATTGGATATGCCCGTATCTTTTTGCGTCGGTTGCAGATGACGCAACCCTACATTGTTTACGTTCGGCTCATAGAGCAGGTTGTAATACAGTCCTTTCAGTTTGCCGTCGTCCTCCTTGTCGCCTTCGTCGGTGCCGGTCGAGGAGTCGTCGCCCTCGTCGTCCTCCGATTTCTCCTTAATGGCGAGCGTCCAACCGTACTGCCCGTCCGATTTCTCGTCGGGAGCACCGACCAAATCTTTCAGCATGCCGATTTCGAGGTCGGACGGATTTTTGATTGCGCGAATAATCTCGACATCCAAAATTACGGGAGTGTTGCCGTCGAGCGCATATTGTCCTTCGTAACCGCCGCTCTCGGATGTTCCCGAAGAGCCGTATGCAATGGTCGATGGCGCATAGACGCGCACCTTCGAGCCGCGATGCAACTTCAACTTGGTGCCTTTGCATATATCGGGGTGGTCTGCCACATACTGCTCGCTCAACGTTATTTCGTTGCGGGTCATCAGATACGAGGCTTCGAGCAATGCGTAGGCATTGACCTTGCCGGCATAATTCATATACGGCACATAGTGTGTTTCGAGTGCGAATGTGCCCTGCATGCGTGCTATGGCTTCATTGCGGTTCAGGCATACGTTGCCGTCCAAATCTCGTCCCGTGAGGTTGTAGAACAACCACACCGAATCCTGCTCCATGATAGGCTTGTCGCCGAAATCGTTGTCGTCGCCATCGTCCGACTCATCGCCCCATGCCAAAACATCGACATAGTACGCACCGTTATCCTGCTTGTTGCCGAGCAGGTCGGGACGATTCTTCTTTATCCATGCGTTCAAGGCGTGATTTTCAAGCGTCTTGCCGTCTGCCGACTCCTCTTTGACGCACGACGACAATACGATGGCGACTACAAATGCAGCAACCGCAATGCGCAATGCGTATCCAAATCCAATACTCTTCATTATTTTGTAACGTTCAATATTTTTATATACCAAGCGACCGACGAATGTTTTGGCACTATACCCACGAGTTTGTCGCCGTATGCCATGTTGTAAGTCATATATATCTGTACCGAATCCTGCTCGCGGCAACCGACCAAAGCCTGTTCCACGCCTCGTATTACCTTCGTTTTGCCTATTGTAATCTCCAACGGTTCGGTACTCCAATCGGGCTTGGCGAGCAAATTGCCGCTGATTGCCACGAGGCGGTCGATTGTGGCAGCGTTGTTCGACCAATACACGCTGCTTACGGCAGGCTCCGACCCGCTGAAAATATAGGCGTCGAAACTTATCGCCACCTTGTCGCCATGTTCGATTTCTGCCAACTCCTCGCGACCGGCCGTGTAATAGTTTGGAATATGGCGATAGGCCGAACGACCGTGCTCGGTGTAGAATGCGGGATTGTCCTCGACCACGTCGCCTACCTCCGCTTCCGCTATCAGTCGGCGCGTCGAGGTCAGATAGCGCACTATTGCGGTCTGCTGCGACGTGAATACGTACTCCTTGTCGTCGCATCCGCAGAACAGGGGCGCAACAACCGCCAAAATCGCTATGCCGAGTACCTTTTTCATATTGTTTCCAACGCTCGAATCCGCCGATTTATTATACCTAATGGCCTATAAATGTTTCAATGCCAACCTTACCAACTCCTCCACCTTTGCATCGGGATTATCCTTCATCAGTTTGCGTAGCACCTTGTCCGATGCCGTCCGCTGGAATCCGAGCATGGTCAGTGCCGCCAACGCCTCGTCGAATGCCTCGTTTGCCGCATCGGTGGCCGTGCTTGCCGCAGGCACTGCATCGGCATCCGTCAGTTCGAGCATACGACCATTCAAATCGACTATGATTTTCTGTGCGGTTTTCAATCCGAGACCCTTCACGTTTTTCAGCAGCGTGGCATTGCCCGTGGCGATGATGTTTTGCAACTCCTTTGTCGTGTAGGTCGATTGTATCATTCGGGCAGTGTTGCCTCCGACACCCGAAACTCCTATGAGCATGCGGAACAACTCCCTCTCGCTCTTCGACGCGAAACCGTAGAGGATGTGCGCATCCTCGCGAACGATATAGTGCAGGAACAATTTGACCTCGTTGCGACCTTCGATTTCCGAATAGGTTTGCAGCGAGATGTTTATGAAATAGCCTATGCCTCCCGTTTCGACAACGGCGTATGCGGGTGCGGCCTCTGCAAGCGTTCCGACTATATATTCGTACATGATGCAATAATTTACAACTTACAAAAGTAGTTAAAAATACCGTTTGTTACAAAAAAAAGAGTTATCTTTGTACTCAAAGTTTTTCGCTTCGGCGGACAAGGGTAAGAAAATTTAACCAAAACAGTTGATTTATACAATGAAAAAATTACTTTTTGCTGCGATGGCAATGGTTGCACTCGCAGGTTGCAAGGAGGCACAGAAGAGTGCGGAACCGGTTGCGGAAGAGCAGAAGACGGAGATTGCATCGTCCGAGATTGTCTATGTGTCGGTTGAGACCGTGATGTCGAAGAGCGACATTTTCCAGAGCGAGGGTGTGGCTTTGCGCGACAAGACCGAGAAGGCACAGAACAGTTGGGCTCAAAAGGAGAAAAACATTCAATCCGAAGTTGCCGCTTTGCAGGAGAAATATAACAAGGGTCTGATTACCACCCGCGATGCCGAGCAGAAACAGGCCGATTTGCAGAAGCGTGCAGCCAACTATCAAACTGCTTTACAGAACGAGGCTAAGAATCTCGAAGAGGAGAATGTGGTATTCCAAAACCGCATGAACGATTTGTTGGCGCGTGCCATCGAGGAGATTAACGCTGACAAGCGTTATAAATTGATTGTCAATGCTTCGGCTCTGCTCGATGCCGACGAGTCGCTCGACATTACCGATGCGGTTTTGGCAAAGGTGAACGAACTCTATCAGGCAGACAAAAAGGCCGACAAGAAGAAATAGTTTTTTGCGCCTGACCGACTGCCTATGGGCTTTATTCCGTTTACATTTATCGATTTCATCGATATAGTCCTCGTTGCGGGATTGCTGTTCGTGCTTTACCGCGCGACGAAAGGCACCAACGCGCCCTATATCCTTGCGGGTATCATCGTCATCTATCTTATATGGGTGGTGGTGCGCGCGCTCAACATGGAGTTGCTCTCGGCTATACTCGGTCAAATCGGCAGTGTCGGCGTAATAGCCATCATCATAGTTTTCCAACCCGAAATCCGCCGCTTCCTGCAAATTATCGGTATGCGCCAGAAGGAGTTGGATTTCATTGCCCGCATATTCTCGTCGGGGCGTAAGAGCGACGACATCAACACGTCGCCGATAGTTTCGGCCTGCCTCGACATGAACGAGGCGAAGACGGGTGCGCTGATTGTCATCAAACAGAAGGACGATTTGCAGTTTATCATCGAAGGCGGTATCGCGGTCGATGCCAAAGTGTCGGTGTCGTTGCTGAAAAACATATTTTTCAAAAATGCGCCGCTGCACGATGGCGCAGTCGTCGTCGATGACAACCGCATCGTGGCTGCAAAATGTATTCTGCCCGTGACGCAGAGCAATGTTCCCAAGTCCTACGGTACGCGCCACAGGGCAGCAATCGGATTGAGCGAAATCGCCGATGCGGTGGTCGTGGTCGTGTCGGAGGAGACGGGCGGCATATCGATTGTAAAGAACGGTGCCATACGGCACAATATCGATCCGCAAAAATTTGCCGCAGCACTCAAACGCGCACTTGGCCAGAATCTGAAATAATTGCCGGCATCTGCCGGTGTTGGTAATCGGACGGGTACGACCATAGGGTTGTATCCGTCCGATGTGTATGCTCCGCGCTTTTGTAGGAATAAGAATTAAAAATACAGAATAAATTCCTACCTTTGCACATTATAAACACACACACACGATGCACAAAAGCGGATTCGTCAATATCATAGGCAACCCCAATGTCGGCAAATCGACACTGATGAACGCCCTTGTCGGCGAGCGGTTGTCGATTATTACCTCCAAGGCGCAGACCACGCGCCACCGCATTATGGGAATCGTCAATGGCGACGATTTTCAGATAGTCTATTCAGATACGCCGGGTATTTTGAAGCCCAACTACAAGTTGCAGGAGTCAATGATGAAATTCGTGCGCGGTGCCGTGGCAGATGCCGACATAGTATTGTACGTTACCGATACGGTCGAGAATGCCGACGAGCGGTCAGCTGATATTTTGTCGGGCATCCGTCGTAGCGGAATACCGACGATTGTGGTCATCAACAAAATCGACCTTACGACGCAGGAGGCGTTGGTGGGGTTGGTTGCCAAGTGGCACCAAACGCTACCCGATGCCCGCATCATTCCTGCTTCGGCGAAGGAGGGTTTCAACATCGGCGGCATATTCGATGCGATTCTAGCACTGTTGCCCGAGGGCGAGCCTTTCTATCCGAAGGATACGCTGACCGACCGAACGCTGCGCTTTTTTGCATCGGAGATTATTCGCGAGAAGATACTGCTCAACTACGACAAGGAGATACCTTACTGCTGCGAAATCGAGATAGAATCCTACAAGGAAGAGAGTGCGATAGACCGCATTGCCGCAACTATTTACGTCGCCCGCGATTCACAAAAAGGCATCGTAATCGGCCACAAGGGCGAACGTTTGAAAAAAGTGGGGCAGCAGGCTCGCGAGGATATGGAGAAGTTTTTGGGCAAAAAGGTGTTCCTTCAACTCTTTGTCAAGGTCAGCGAGGATTGGCGCAACAACGACCGCCAACTTCGTCGATTCGGTTACGAGCAGGAATAATATCGGGGTCTTTTTGCCGTTATAGTGTTGTTATGCGTAAAATTTACGGTTTGATATTGGGGTTGATGCTGTTGTGCAGCGCGGAGTGTTCGGCGCAGTACAACCGCGACTACTTCTTTTGGGTCGGCCGTAAATATATGATGGATAACGATTTCAAGGAGGCTATCCGGACGTTGAACATTCTCCTGCGTTTCGACGACGATGCCTACGAAGGCTATTTCCTGCGCGGTATCGCCAAATACAACCTCGACGATTTGCTCGGTGCCGATGCCGATTTTACGATTGCAATCGAAAAGAATCCCGTATTTACGACTGCCTATACCTACCGAGCCATTACACGTTCGCGGTTGGGTAATTACGACGATGCGCTCAACGACTTCCGCGAGGCGATAGAGTTGCGTCCCGACCTGCCAAATCCCTATTTCAGTCGTGGCGTTACGCGATTGCTGAATCAGCAGTTTCGGGAGGCGATATCCGATTTCGACAACTTTATCAAATACGAAAAGAAGGTGGCAGATGCCTACATTAATCGCGGTGTGTGCTATCTCTATCTAAAAGATACGGTGCGTGCCTACGACAATTTCAATACGGCGATACGTACCAATCGCGAGAATCCGGCGAGTTACAATCGACGCGGTGCGCTCTATATGCAGCAAAAGCGTTTCGACGATGCCGAAGCCGATTTCGACAAGGCAATCGAGTGCGACTCCTCCTATGTGTTGTCCTATTTCAACAGGGCGTTGGTCTATAACGAGACCAATCGTCCGACGCAGTCGCTGCGCGATTTGGACAAGGTGCTGTCGCTCGATTCCACGAGTTCCATCACCTATTTCAACCGTGCCATAGTCCGCACGCAGGTCGGCGACTACAATCGCGCACTCGACGACTACAACAGGGTGGCACACTACTCGCCCGACAACGTTTTGGTCTATTACAATCGCGCCATTCTCTATTCCCACCTCGGCGAGGTCAAAAAGGCGGTTGCCGACTATACCAAGGCAATCGAACTTTATCCCGATTTCGCCAATGCCTATCTCGGGCGCAGCAATCTGCGCCGTCTGCTGCGCGATACGGCAGGCGCACGCAGCGACAAGGAGATTGCCGAACGCAAAATTGCCGAATATCGTTCGCGTTTGAGCGACAGTACCTATTCGATTTATGCCGATACCACGCGTCGTTTCGACAGATTGTTGTCGTTCGACAGCAAAATGGCAGGCTCGTCGTTCGAGCGCATCGCCGCACGTCGCTCCGACGACGACAAGATGACCTTGTTGCCGCTCTATCGCTTCACCTTTATCAAGGACGATTCGACACACACAGCCGTTGCCACCACACGCTTCCATTCGCAGCGTGCCGAAGATTTTATCGCTCGTGTAGGCAATCCGCTTTTGCATATTTCGCGTTCGACCACCAACATCGTTCCCGATTCGCTTATCGCGATACATCGCACGCATAAACAGGCAACCCATGCGGCAACCGACGACAAGGCGTGGATTTCGCTTTTCGAACTCGCCATTTCCGAGTCGCTCATAAAGCAATATACCAATGCGGTCAATACCTATACGGTAGCCATCGAACACAATCCTGCCAATCCGTTCCTCTATCTGAATCGTGCTGCCACGCGGGCGGAGATGATTGATTTCATCTCCTCGATTGACAATGCCTATCAGCGCATATCAATCGAGAGCGACCCTGCAAGCCGTCTGCACAATTCGCATACGCGCAACTACGATTACGACGATGCGATAGACGATTTGACCAAGGCGATAAAACTTTATTCTGGCTTCGCCTATGCCTACTACGACCGTGCCAACCTTTTGGCTCTGTCGGGTCGGTTGCCTGAGGCTTTCGACGACTATACGAAGGCAATCGAACTCAATCCCAACTTTGCCGAAGCCCATTACAATCGCGGTCTGATTCAGATTTTCATGAAGGATACGCGCAAAGGCTGTCTCGATATATCGAAAGCGGGCGAACTCGGTATAGGCGAGGCATACGAAGTGCTGAAAATATATGCGGGCGAATAGATTGACAACAAACCAATAACAAAAATATGACTCAAACTGTTACAAAAAAACTGAACGATTATGCGTGGGCGCGTTGGAGTGCGCTTGCGTTGATTGCGTCGATGATGTTCTTCGGCTATATGTTCGTGGACGTCATGGCACCGATTAAGAGCCTTCTCGAACCTGCGCTCGGTTGGTCTTCGACCGCCTACGGTACCTACCGTTCGGCGGAGTATTTCCTCAATGTTTGGGGTTTTTTGATTGTCGCCGGCATCATTCTCGACAAGTGCGGCATTCGCTTTACGGGTACTCTCTCGGCATCGTTGATGGTCGTGGGTGCCTGCATAAAACTCTACGGCATCAGTTCCTTGTTCGTCGGCTCGGCTTTGGAGTCGTGGCTCAATTCGTGGTGGGTATCCATCCCTGCAAGTGCCAAAATGGCATCGCTCGGCTTTATGATATTCGGCTGCGGTTGCGAAATGGCAGGTACGACAGTCTCAAAGGCTCTTGCCAAATGGTTTAAGGGCAAGGAGATGGCTTTGGCCATGGGATTGGAGATGGCTATCGCCCGCATCGGCGTATTCTCCGTATTCTCGCTCTCGCCGTGGATTGCCGAGAAGATGGGCTCGGTCGTTGTGCCGGTGGCGTTCTGTACGGTGCTGCTTTTGGTCGGTCTGATTTTCTTTTTGGTATTCTGCGTCATGGACCGCAAGTTCGACAAGGAACTCTCCTCCGACAAACTTGCAGCGGAGGTCTCCGACGAACAGTTCAAAATAAGCGACATCATGTTGGTATTTTCGAGCCGCATATTTTGGGTCGTGGCTCTGCTGTGCGTGCTGTATTACTCGGCGATATTCCCGTTTCAAGCATACGGAGCCGAGATGTTGCAGTGCAATCTGAACGTCGATGTCAGTACCGCTTCGGATATTTTCCGCTGGTTCCCTGTCGGTGCGGCAATCATCACTCCGTTCCTCGGCAACTATCTCGACCGCAAGGGTAAGGGCGCGACCATGTTGATATGCGGAGCGTTGCTGTTGATTCTGTGCCACCTCGTATTCGCCTTCGTGCTGCCGGTTGCCAACAGCAAACTTATCGCCTACATTACCATCGTCGTTCTCGGCATATCGTTTGCGCTCGTGCCTGCCGCTTTGTGGCCGAGTGTACCGAAAATTATCGAGGAGCGTGTTCTCGGCAGTGCCTACTGCCTGATTTTCTGGGTGCAGAACATCGGATTGTGCTTGGTGCCGCTGCTTATCGGCAATGTCCTCGATTCGGTCAATGCGACCAATCCTGCGGTTGTTGCAGCCAAAGCGCAAATCGAGCAACTGAAAGCAACGGGTATAGAATCGCCCGACGTGTTTATCCCTTACGACTATACATGGCCGTTGGTGATTTTTGCCGGCTTCGGAGTGGCAGCACTGTTGATTGCGCTCTATCTCAAAGCACTCGACAAGAAGAACGGTTACGGTCTGGAAGAGCCTAACATCAAGTAAGGCGATATTGCCAAACAACTACGGCAGCGGGAATCCGCTGCCGTAGTTGTTATATCGAATCTCTTTCGCTAATTTTTCGTCAAAGAGTATACCTCGACTATCTTGTCACACATGGCTCGCCAAGAGAATGCCTTGCGCTCCTGCAAAATGTTCTCGCCGAATCGCGCCAGATTGTCGCCCTCATACAACTCCTCTATGGCGTGTGCGATGCCTTCGGCTGTCGGATTGCAGACATAACCTACCTTGTCGTCGGGTACGATTTCTGCCAATCCTCCGACATTCGTTACGATTATCGGTGTGCCGAAATTGTATGCAATCTGCGTTACGCCGCTTTGTGTCGCGCTGCGATAGGGCAGTACTACGGCATCGGCTACCGAAAAATAGTAGCGCACCTCCTCGTCGGGAATGAATCTGTCGTGCAGAATGACACTGCCTCCGAGTGCGCTCAATGCCTGCTCGTAGCGTTCGCGGTCGTCGTAAAATTCGCCTGCCACAATCAGCCGCAATCCGTCGTGATGCACCTTGCGCCACGCTTCGAGCAGAATATCCAAACCCTTGTACTCGCGAATCAGTCCGAAAAACAGCAGATAATTTTCGTTGGCATCTATGCGCAAATGCCGGCACGCCTCGGTACGGTCGGTGCGCTGTCCGAAATTCTCGAACATGGGGTGCGGCGAGAACAGGGCAGGTGCATCGGTATAGTTTTTCAACTCTCTGCCTACCTGCTCCGACATATAGACGAATCCGTCCACTGCGCCGAGATAGTAGCGGTTGAATATGTGGTCTGTGAAGTGGTGCTCATGCGGCTCGACATTGTCTATCTGACAAACGACCTTTGTATGGCGGTTTTGGCGGGCGATGCGGCAGATTGTCCCGAAACACGGAGCCATGAACGGCGTCCAATACTTCATCAATATCATGTCGGGCTTTTCGCGTCGCAACCGCAGACCGAGCCGTAGCCAATTCAGCGGATTGCAGGTGTTTACCACGCGCTCGATGTGCAAATCAGCAGGTGGCGGAGTTGCGACCGTCTGACTCTTGCCGGGGAAAAGAAATGCGGGATATTGCAACGAGAAGGTGTAGATGCGCACGTCGTCTCCCCGCTTGATATATTCGCGAGCCATCGTCTCCATAATCGAAGCCAAACCGCCGCGATATGGGTGTGCAGGTCCTAAAATTACTATTTTCATCTTTTTGCGCAGGGTTTAACCCGCACAAAGATACAAAAATTTCGGGTATTCGGAAATTACGCCGCATTGCAGGCAATGCAGCGTAACCTCTTCGTCCGCTCCGTCTGCCGACTAAGGACGCTGTATTTGCGGACTGCGCGTTATCTCCACTCAATCGAAGCGCGGCATGCGACGATGCCCGCGTCGTCCTTGATTTCGAACAAAGCGGTATTGTCGCGTTGCTCGTAGCCTATGGTCAATACCTGTCCCCATTTGCATTCGTGTACGAAATGGATGTCGAGACGCAGCGGGCGATTCTCTTTCAACCGCTCCATCGGCAGCATGTCTGTCATCATCTCGATATAACGCATGGTATTGACATGGCCGTTGAAGTCGATGTCGCTGTAAACGACCTTGTGTTCCACAAACTGCGTCGGCTCGACACTCAAAATTTTGCGCGGTGCTTCGCATGGCGATGGGTCGTGGCAGATATAAGGCTCGCACAAATCCATCACCTCGCTCAACGGCACGGGTACGCGCTTGACAAAGTCGATTAGACACCATTGCGATACGGCGCGACAAAAGATGCGGCCTTCGGCATCGGTTACCTCGAAATTTCGGGTCGATAATACGCGCCCGTTGTCGTTTATCCATGTTTTGATGGTCGTGTGAGCATACTGCTCGGGTCGGCTCTCTATCTCCAAAGCCATGCGCGACAATACCCACGAACGATTGTTTTTCGATAATACATCCACTCCGAAACCGTTGCGTTGGGCATCGGTACCGGCAGTGTTGAGAATCTGACTACCCAAAGCATCCACTCGCGCACGCAGAGTGAAATCGACATATTGCGGCTCTATGTAAAAACCATACGAACTCTTTTCTCCCATAACCTTTGGCGTTTTTTTGCGTTGCAAAGATAGGCAAAATATCGATGTTCCGCTATTTGATGTGCGCATGTAATGTGCATTTTTCCGCAATTACCGCGTTTGCGCTTGCGGATTTTCACTATATTTGTCGCCCGAATACCGATGCAATGAACGGAATTTTCTGCATACTGCTGTGTTGGGTTGTCGGCCAAGCCGCCAGCCTCTGCATCGACAACTATATCTCAGGCAACATCGTCGGCATGATACTGCTCTTTGTCGCCCTGCGTTTGAGGGTCTTCGATGCCGCAACGGTGCGTCCTGCCGCAAAATTCCTGCTCGGGACGATGTCGCTCTATTTTGTGCCTTTCGGTGTCGGACTGATGGTCTCGTACAACAGCATAATAGACAACTTTTGGGCAATACTCGTCGGCTGCGTCGTCAGTACGATAGTCGTTTTGGTGGTTACGGGCGGCCTGTTTCAACTGCTCAACAAACATTCGCAAAAATGATTGAACGATTTCTGGCTTCGGATATATTTCTGCTTGCCCTGACCATCGGCTTCTATTCGCTCGGCTCGGCGTTGTTCCGTCGCACGCGGATTGTGCTGCTGCATCCGACGCTGCTCGCATTTGTCGCAGTTATGGCGGTACTCAACATATTCGGCATCGAATACGAAACCTACCGCGAGGCTACGGGCATACTCGATTTTGCACTCGGTATGTCGGTTGTTTCGCTCGGTTACCTGCTTTACGAACAGAGCGACAAAATCAAAGGTCGCCTTCTGCCGGTGGCTGTATCGACGGTGGTCGGCTGTCTGACGGGTATTTTGAGCGTCGTATATATCGCCTTGACCTTCGGTGCCGAGCGGGAAATAGTTACCTCGATAGCCCCCAAATCGGTTACCGTTCCAATCGCGGTCGCAGTCTCCGAGCCGCTCGGCGGAATAGTTGCCGTAACCTCTGTCGTCGTGTTCTGTGTCGGCATATTCGGCAGTCTGTTCGGTAATTGGATTCTGTCGCGATGCGGTATCAAAGACAAAATGGCCAAAGGCTTTGCACTCGGCTCGGCTTCGCATGGCATAGGTACGGCGCGAGCCATCGAACTCGGAGCAATCGAGGGCGCAATGTCGGGTTTGGCAATGGCTTTGATGGGTATAGCCACGGCTCTGATTTTGCCGCTTGTCGAGAGGTTTTTCTATTGATTTTTCGGAGCGGATTTGGCATAGTGAACGGAAAATCATATATTTGCCCAATCAACATATACCGATATTGAGACTATGACGACCAAACGACAATACACTCAACCTGTATGTACACTGCTGACAATCTCTTTCGAACGGGGATTTTTTGCCAGCAATTCCATCGAGGATATAGGCGACGGAGGCAATTTCTAATCATTGAAAGGGGGATTTCATGAAACTATCTGCTTATTTCGCACTCTTTGCGATTCTGTTCCATACGGCATGTTCCAAGTCCGACCCGACAACCGACGTTGCCGACCATTGTTATAACGTCTCTTTTGCCGTTGCCGATACCCGCGTGGATTATGCGGTCGGCAGTAACGGCAGTATCGGGTTGGAGTGGCTCGATGGCGACGTGATATATGTCGCAACCTCCGACGGTACGTGGGGCAGCGGTTACCGCGAGGAGGCGAAAAAACCGAAAATCTTTACCTACGACGCTGCATCGGGTCTGTTTGTCGGCGATGCGACCATTGCAGGAGGTACATATACTTTCCGCGCCCAATATGCCGTCGAGAATCAGCGTACCTATGTCCTTGCCAAGAGTGCCTCCAACAAATTGTTGGCTTCGCAGTCGCAGAGCGAGGCAGGTATGTCGCACCTCAAAACCTACGACTGCATGGTTGCCCAAACCACGGCAACCATCTCCGACGATGCCGTGCCGACATTCGCCATGAAACACCTCTATTCGTTCATCCGCATCTCGATAAAAAACGAGACCGCTTCGCCTCAAACTCTGACAAGCGTTGCGTTCCGTGTTCCGGATAAGGCACTGAACGGCATATTTACCATAACCGACCTCTCTGCGGCAACCACGTCGCCGAAATCGGGTAACAGCGATACTGCCACTCTCGTTCTCGACAACATCGCCGTTCAGCCCGACGAGGCTTTCGATGCCTATCTGGTCGTTGCGCCTTTTGCCGACTTCTCCGGTGTCATCGAGATAGAGGTCGCTACGGCAGCCGAGCGGTATCGCATCGAGAAAGAGATGACCTCGTTTACGGTCGAACGTTCCAAACTGTACACTACATCCGTTGCTCTCAACTCCTCCACGCAGGTCGGAGGCAGCGGCGGAGGCTCGGGCGATACGTCGGGACCCGCCATAGAGGGTCGCACGGGTTGGGCGGAACTGCCAGCATATAAAGAGGGAGCCGATTTGATTTACCATTTCCATTCGGCACTCAAAGGCTCTGCCACCGAGCGCAACTACTCCTTCTGTTTCGATAAGGGCAAACGCGCATCGTGTTGGGTGGCATATCCGTTGCATACGAGCCACATCAGCGGCTCTGCCAATCGCGACAACAGTTCGTTCGGCTTCGACCCCGATGTCAAATCCTCGTGGCAGGCCAACCTCGCCAATTCGTATGTCGGTGCATACGACCGCGGCCATCAACTTCCGGCAGCCGACCGCAAGTGTTCGCAAGATATGATGGACCAGACCTTCTATTCGACCAATATGACGCCACAATCGAGCAACTTCAACCAAAAATTGTGGGCTGCATTGGAGAGTACCGTTCGTACCTATGCCTGCGCCGATACGCTGTATGTGGTTACGGGTGCCTATTTCGGCGATGTTTGGGATTCGAGCATAGCATCCTCCACGACCGACCGCGACGGAGCGGTATGTCCGACACCGACCCACTACTACAAGGTGTTGCTGCGTACCAAAGCGGGCAATACGGGCAAATCGGTCAGAAATTGTTTGGCATCGGAACTCAAATGCGTAGGCTATTGGCTTACCCACGAGAACAATTCGTCCACATCCGTTCCTTCATCCGCGCTCTGTTCGGTGGCGGACATCGAACAAAAGACGGGCTTTACATTCTTTGTCAATGTGCCTAATGCGCCGAAAGATACATTCTCCTCGTCGGAGTGGTAGTTGGCGAACGGAAACAAACACAATAGGTTGGTCATCGACCAACCTATTGTGTTTAAGTAGCGTAATAACAGATTGCTCAATTATGATACGCCGCACGATTAAGCGATATAGCACTCCAAAATGGTTGCCTCGCCTTTGAGCGTAACATCGCCCGTTTCGGCAGGAATCAATACCGTTTCGCCTGCCGTTATCGGTGTGAGGCTCTCTCCGTCGTCTATCTCGGCTTTGCCGTCGGCGCATACATATATAACGAACGAATCCAATTTGCAATAGTCGCGTTCGGCCGTTCCGCTCAACTTGATGATGTTGGCGGTGAAGTAGTCGCAATTCACCACCTCCGTCGCCTTGTTGGTCTCGGCGGTATAATTTCTGCGGCAACTCTCGGCCGTCGATTCGAAATCTATCGCATCGACAGCCCAAGCCGTATGCAGTTCCCGCGAACGACCTTTGTCGTCCACGCGATTCCAATCGAAAATACGGTAGGTAAGATCGACGGGTTGTTGAATCTCGATGACGCTTACTCCCTGCGTCATCGTATGCACCGTTCCCGCAGGGATGTAGAACACGTCGCCCGCCTTGACCTTGACGGGCTGTATTATACCGGCTACGTTACCTTTGGCAACGGCATCTATATACTGCTCCCGCGTGATGTTTCTATCCTTGAAGCCTATGTATATGGCTGCATCGGGTGCAGCATCGACCACATACCACATCTCGCTTTTGCCGCATTTGCCGTGTCTTTCGGCGGCTATATCGTCGTTAGGATGTACCTGCACCGACAGTCGGTCGTGGCAATCGATGGTTTTGACGAGCAACGGAAAATCCAAGCCGTAACGGTCAAAAACCGCTTCGCCTACCAAATCGCCCATATATACCTCGATTATCTCTTGCAGATTGTTGCCTTTCAAAAAGCCGTTTGCCGCAACCGATACATTGCCCTCCAATCCCGACAAGTCCCAACTCTCGCCGTAATCTTTCGAGGTGTCGGCATGCGACAAACTGCCCTTTTTGATGTCGAGCAACCGCTTGCCTCCCCAAACTTTCTCTTTCAGTATCGGTTTGAACTTTATGGGATACATCTTCCTCCTCTTGTTTTGTCGTTATGCGAACAGTGCCTCCGCCTTTTCGATTACGGCGTCCGCCTCTGTATCGAGCGGGAATATCGCATCGGGCTTCTTGTACCAGATGTTCTTACCCTCCATAAACTCCTTCTCGCCGCCACCCGTTACGTTGAGCATGATGGTCGCCTTTTTGTCTATATGACCGGCATTTATCTCCTTGATGAGCGAGGCTAAAGCGACGCTCGGTGCCGAATATATGTCACGACCCTCTGTGTCGAGGAAGAGTTTTTTCGCCTTTTGAGCCTGCAAATTGGTTGCCATAAGCACATTGCCGCCTGTGGCTTTGAGTGCGTCGTACAATCCGCCGCACAAACCGTATGGCGGTTTGCGGTTGGACAATACCTTTGCGCTGATTATCTCGGCATCGCGACGCGCCTTGTCGGCATCGTATGGCAGCATTGCACGCGAATCCACCCGCCAAGCGTCGTACATCGGCAGGAACGGTGCATTTTGCGATACCATCAGTTTCATCAGATTGTTGCCGAAGCGACCGTCCTCTATCAGTCGCAGATTGGCCTCCCATGCCGCAATGGCACCCGTACCGCTGCCTACGGCCTGAAAATAGTAATCGGGTATCCGTCCTATGGTCGTAACAGCCGAGAGAACGGTCGTTGCCATTCCGTCGCGGCGTGCTATGTTCTTTGCACCGCCTTCGGCATAGAATTTCGGCGATTGCAACGCCATGTCGCCCAAACGTATCGCGTCGAAATAGTCGCCGCCCTTTTCGCAGGCGATAACCTTTACGCAGTCGTTGAGCGGCTCTTCGAACCAAAGCGCACCGATGTTGTCTTCGGGTACGGAGAGTAGCAGTTTGATGTTGTTGTCTGAGCAAACTTTGGCAAATGCACGGGCAGTGTTGCCGGCAGATGCAACGACGAGAATCTTGTCGCAGTCGGCAGCCGTGCGTGCGCATACGCTGTATGCTTCGGTCTCCTTGAACGAGCAGGTCTGCATTGTCGCACCCTTCTCCGGCCAATAGCCGTTGAATGTTATGTACAGATTCTCCAATCCCAAAGCCTTCGCCAAACCTTTACTCTTGTAGGTTACGGGCGACGACGAGCATTTCAACTCGCGCTTTATCGGCAGCCAATCGCGGAATTTGTACAATCCGCAACCGTCATCCTTTACCTCCAACTGCTTCTTTGCATAGACGGCACGGATGAGCGTCGGCTCTTTCGTAAACGGCGACCCGAGCGACCAACCTTCGTCCTCGAACTCTTGGCCTGTTGCAAGACAGACGAGTTTGTACTCGGTAGGGGAAAAATCATGCATGACAATAACAATTTTGAGTTATACGATTATAACGCGCAAAAATAACACTTTCTGCCGAATATAAAATAGGTATAAATACCTATTTGTTCGGCTGACGATGCCTTGTGTGCCGCTTGCAGACCGATGTCGGCTATTGCAGCGGGCGATTGAGCAACGCTTTGTCCGCAAGTACTCCCGTATCGGGCAGTCCGTTGCCGCACAATCCGACCGCAGCCGATGCCCTCCCATCAAAAAAACTTTAATTTATTTTGGTATAATAAAAATAATACCTACATTTGCACCACCAAAAACGAGGTACACTCATTTTGGCACGATGAATTCGTAGCTCAGCAGGTAGAGCACAACACTTTTAATGTTGGGGTCCCGGGTTCGAGCCCCGGCGAGTTCACGAGAAAAAGGAACAGATTTTTCTGTTCCTTTTTCTTTTTCAACGAGTTAGCCATCGGCGGGTTTTAAGGTGAGAATCCTGCAAAATTCCAGCGGTTACGCCTTTTGCAATCCGATAAAATCGGGTAAAATTCGAAGCAATTCTCCTCGCCCGACAATTCCAATCCCAAACGAAGAAAGAAGTGTGTGACCAACTTTCGCATTCTTCAAAACAGGTTACGACTTTTTGCGAAATCGCTTGCGTGTGTGAAATAGTGATGTTATGTTT
>CALYVN010000016.1 GCA_945494785.1 uncultured Alistipes sp. | reverse complement strand
ATAACTAAAAACTTAAACCTTTATGAAACACTCTCTACTTTCCCGCATCGGACGCAAAGGCTGGTTGCTGTGCGTCGCGATGTGTACGATGCTGAGTATCTCTCAACAAGCATCGGCGCAGAAAGTCAGCCTGAGATTGCAGAATGCAACGGTGCAATCGGCGATATTGGCTTTGCGCCAGCAGGGTTACTCGATTTCGGTAAAGGCTGACGATGTGAATATGGAGGCTCCCGTATCCATCAATGTCGCCGACGAAGAGGTGCAGAGCGTCGTAGAAAAAATCTTTGCAGGACAGAATGTGCAGTGTACCGTGAACGGTAACATCATTCTCGTTACCAAGAGCGCGAAACATGCGCGTTCGCTTTCGACACGTACCATTAAAATCCGCGGTCATGTCAAGGATGCTTCGGGTGCTCCGTTGGTGGGCGTTACCGTGTGGGTCGATGGTACGACAACCGGAACGACGACCGACTTGGACGGAGCCTATTCGGTCGAAGCACGGGCAGGAGACACGCTTGTATTCTCGTATCTCGGATACTCGGAGCATAAAGAGGCGGTCGGCAGCCGTGCGGTAATCGACGTCGCTTTGACCGAGACTGCAACCTCGATGGACGAGGTCGTAGTGGTCGGCTACGGTACGCAGTCGCGTCGAACGCTGACAACGGCCATCTCCAAAATCGACGGCTCGGCACTCTTCGATGCACCTGTCTCGTCGATTGGCGAGGCGTTGAAGGGTAAGGTGCCGGGTTTGCGCGTGGCAAGTAACAATACGGTATCGGGCGAGACTCCGCGATTCTTGATTCGTGGCGGTTCGTCGGTCAATCTGAGCAACGACCCTATCGTGATTGTCGATGGCGTAACGCGCAGCATGACCGACTTGAATACAAACGATATAGAGTCCATAGAGGTATTGAAGGATGCGGCTTCGGCAGGTATCTACGGTGCGCGTGCTTCAAACGGTGTGATTCTCGTAACCACAAAAAAAGGCTCGGCAAACAAGGCTCCCGAGATAGTGTTCGATGCACAACTCGGTTGGTCGTCGCCTGCCCGCAAATGGAATCTGATGAACTCGCGCGAGTTTATCAATTTCGTGCGTCCCGCAGTGGCGGAAGGTCCGAATGCGACAGCCATACTGACCGGTGCCAATGCAGCGGGTACGGGCAACACGTTGCCGACATCGACCTATACGACACGTTATTTGGACTACGGTCAGCGTGTACCCGACGGATACGAGTGGATGTACGACCCGCTCGACAAGAACAAGGTAATCATCTTTACGAGCCATAACTATCAGGACGATTGGTTCTCCAACGCATTTTGGCACAAGGAGTATATCGGTGTGAATGGCGGTACGGAGAAGATGCGCTATGCCGCATCGGTAAGTTATCTCGGCGATGATGGCGTGGTTGCGATGAGCAGTTACAATATCTTTACGATGCACGGCAACACCTCGTTCAACATTACGAAAAACCTCGTTGCTTCGACTACTTTCGATTTGTCGCGCTCGAAGAAGCACCCGCTTATCACCAATTACTTCAACTCTATCGGTCGAGGTTTAATGATGGCTCCTACGCATCGCGATTATGACGAGAACGGCAACTGGATAACCGGCGGTACGAACAAAAACCAGCAGATGGCATCCTTCTACGAGGCCTTTTACGACCGCGAAATGGCGACTATGCGCATGACGGGTAATTTCAACCTGAAATGGACCATTACCAAAGGGCTTACGGCAACGGCGCAATATGCACTGTTCAACGAGAACTATCGTGGCAGTTACTATGCACGCGGTGCGGTAGGCGATACGCCGAACTATATCTCGACGACCCGTTCTACGACCGAAACCCGTACACAGACGATGCGCGATTCGTTTACGGCATACCTCAATTACGACCGCACCTTCAAAGACCTGCATCATATCAACATCACGGGCGGTTACGACTATATGATGCAACGTTATTGGTATTTGACGGCAGGCTCGACAGGTTCGGTATCGGACAAAGTACCTGTCATATCGTCGGGTACGGAGTTTACGGCGGATAACAAGGACGAGAAACAGTGTCTCATCTCCTATTTCGGCCGTGCAAGTTATGACTACGGTGGTCGATATATAGTTGCCGGTACGTTCCGTGCCGATGGCTCGTCGAAATTTGCAAAGGGCAATCGTTGGGGTTATTTTCCGGCAGGCTCGTTTGCATGGGTTATCTCGGAAGAGCCGTTCTGGGATGTGTCGAAGACTAAAATGAATACCTTTAAGATTCGTGCGTCGTATGGTCAGACGGGTAATAACGGCATCGGATTGTACGACACCTACGGAGCCTTTGCAACCGACCAATACAGCGGCCACTCGACACTGTTGCCGAGCGTGATGCAGAATGCGGGTATGAAGTGGGAGACGACCACGCAACTCGACATCGGTCTGGATTTGGGATTCTTCAACGACCGTCTGCGTTTCATATTCGACTACTACAACAAGGTTACCGACAATATGCTTTTCTCGATTACGCTGCCTGATACAGGCTCGCTGTCGTCGGTTAAGGCAAATGTCGGCAAGGCGAGATTCTACGGTTTCGAGGCGCAGTTGAGTTCGGTGAACATCCAAAAGAAAAACTTTACGTGGACGACCGACATCACCTATGCCTACAACCGTAACCGCGTACTTTCGTTGCCCGACGAGTACAAGTACACCGATATCAACGGCAAAACGGCGTGGCGTATAGGTGGTTATACGATGAGCGAGAGCGGTTACCGTTTCGGCGGTACGGCTGTCGGCGAGTCGCTCGGCCGCATATACGGATACAAGATTTCGCATATCATCCAGACCGAATCGGAGGCCAATGCAGCACTCTACGATTCGCAGTCCCACGGCTATCGTCGCAGCGACGGTCAGTCGATAACAGGCCGCAAGGATGCCGGCGATTACGAGTGGTGCAACCGCCCGGGTTCGAAACGCTTGGCAGACGGCAGGGAGCAGATAGATGCCGAAGATATGTACTATCTGGGTAATGTGATGCCGCACTCTGTGGGAGGTATCAACAACACCTTCCGCTACAAGGGTCTGACCGTGCAGATATATTTCGACTTTGCAATAGGTCATTCCATATACAACTACATGAAATCGCGATTCTTCCAGAATACGCTCGGCAATTCCAACTCCAACCTCGACAAGCTGGTGTACGACTATTGGAAATACCCCGGCGACAAGGCCAAGTATGCGCGATTCTTCCCTAACGACCCCGACTTCGGTAACCGCAACTTCTCGCGTATCTCCGATTTCAACGTGGAGAGGGGCGATTACCTCTGCCTGCGTGATGTGTCGATATTCTATGACCTGCCCGAACGGTGGACCCGCAAAATCGGAATCAAAAAGATTACGGTCGGCATCACGGGCAACACCCTCTTCTATTGGACGGGCGTGAGTGGCTCGATAAATCCCGAAACCGGTATGGGTACAGGTTCGGGCGACAGTATGTACACCTCCGTATCTACGGGCGCAAACGACAATTCGAGTATTGCACCACCGACACGGAAAGTGCTGTTCAACGTAAAAATCACATTCTGATAACGGTGTCGAATCTTAAAACAAGACAAATATTATGAAATACAGAAATATAATCGGAATCGTACTGCTGGCAGGATTGTCGTTGTGTTCGTGCCACGGCGATTTGGATATAATGCAGGACAATCAGCTTTCGCGAAGCAATATGTGGAAGGATGCCTCGGATGTGATAACATCGACCGACGGCATATACCAGCGTATGCGTGCTAACTTTGCACAAGCCGATATAAATGTGTTTTATTGGGGAGAGGCGCGTGTGGGCGACTACATGTGGGGCCCGAGCCTCGAATCGCATGTGCAGAACGGAAATATGATAGATGTCCGCCACTCGACGATGAACGCTTCGACGGCATCGGCATCGTGGTCGGCTCTCTACACGACGATAGACCAAGCGAATGCCGTGCTGAAATATGCACCCGTCGTGTCGATGAAGGATGCGGAACGGAGTTATGCGATAGGACAGGCGTCGTTTGCGCGTGCTTACTGCTACTTTTGGGCTGCCCGTCTTTGGGGCGATGTGCCGTTGGTGCTTGTGCCAATCGAATCGACCACGCAACCCGAGACCTATCCCACTCGTACCGACAAGGCGAAAGTGTATGCGCAAATTGCCATCGATATTCAGGCGGCGTTGGATAATGCTGCCAATCTCGGTGCGGACAAGTATTTTGCGACAAAGGATGCCGTGAATATGCTCAAAGCCGAATATGCGCTGTGGATGTACTCCACACAGAATGGCGGCGATTCGTATCTGACGATGGCGGAAGAGGCATTGACCGACATAGGCATATCGGCAAGCCGACTGTTGAGCAACTATGCCTCGATATTCTCGCGTACCAACAAGTGCAACAACGAGGTCGTGTTTGCGTTGAACAACAACCAAGCCGAAAAGTTGCTCGGCGGCTATTATCAGTATTTCTATATGCCGTCTAACCTTGTGAAATCCGAGTATTGCCAGAATCCCGTGCCTATCATCTCGACCCAATGGTGGAGTTATTCGCAGGAGTTCGTCGATGTTTTGCGGGCAAGCAAGACCAATAACGGCGACCGTCGTGTGGATTGCAACCTCGGCGACGGAGATTATGGCGCGGCAGGACAGAACATGACTTGGCCGAACAAGTTCCTCGGCGATATGTCGGGTGCGATTACCATACTCGATTGCGACCTGATGTACTACCGTTACGCACAGGCCGTGATGATGGATGCGGAGTTGAAATACTACCAAAAGGATTACAGCGGTGCGCTCGCTTCGCTTAATCTGATTGCCAAACGTGCTTATGGCAGAGACAATTTCTATACCGATGTCACCCGCAACGGCGTTTTGGAGGCTCTTACCAAGGAGTATTTCCTCGAATTTCCTGCCGAGGGTGTAATATGGTGGGCGTTAATCCGACTCGACAAGATATGGGAGTACAACCCTTCGTTGAAGGAGAAACAGACACTCAATCCGAATATATTGTTGTGGCCGATTACCGCTTCGGCACGTAACCGCAACAACAAACTGACGCAAACAGAGGGTTGGAGTTAGGCAACCGTCGTCGGATAAGCGAACCGATTGGTTACCTTGTGATTAAATTATAAAACAGTACAAATAATGAAAACGATAACATATTTCAAGACCATAATTCTTTCCGTACTTGCGTTGTCGATATCTTCGTGCGTAAAGGACGGAACGGACGCATTCGACAACAGCGTGCGTGTGGGATTGTCGCCGGAGCCGGAACAGTTTGCCGCCAACGGAACGACCGTGTCGGGCGACGAGAGTTTCGTCGGAGTGGTTACCGTGGTAAAGGACAACCACAAATTGAGCGACAATAGTTGGGAGGCAGTCATCGCCGAAGAGACCGATTGGGCTACCATCAACAGAACAGTCATAACCTCTACCTTTACGGAGACGCACTCCGGTAAGATACATACCGTTCAGGAGGCAGGTATCGAGGTCAAAGTGCAACCGAATACGGAGTATCGCCGTGCGTTTACGGTAGAGATTCGTACCGCCGACGGCTCGGTAACGCCGTTTACATTCTCACAGTTGGGCGAGAAGGCCGATGCCGAGGTTACGACCGCAACCAAAGATGTCGAATTTTTGGCTGCGGGAGGCTCGGAGGAGATTGTATATACGACCAATATGGGCGATGTGTACAGTTTCGAGGTCGAATACGGCGAAGAGGGTGCAGAGTGGCTGTCGTGGAGTGCCGAGCGTGCAGGAAGCGTAACTCTGACCGCTGCGGCTTGGACGGACAAGGTACATACCCGTACAGCGACATTTACCATTGTCGTCGGTACGGATGCTACGAGCAAGGCTTCGGTCAGCATCCCTGTCGTACAACTTGCAGCCGACGAATACTACTTCATATACGGTGCTTCGTGCAACGGCCTGACAATCGACAAGGCACTGCAACTGACCAAGCGCGATACGGGCATCTATGCGTGCGACGTATATTTTATGGCTGCCGACGGCGGGAAGAACCCTATCCTGCTCAATCCGGATTCGCGCATTCTGTCGTATCCTTATTATGCACTTGCGGCCGATGGTACGATTGCCGAAATTGCAACTGCCGAGACAGTATTGCCGGCAGGTCCTGCAATCGATATCGACGGACGCCGCAATTTGATTGTCAATATGAATGACAAGACGTGGACATGGACGCGTGTTACCACCGCAAACTGTCTGCCTGACAGCGAGGTGGCTTCGTATAAGACCAAATCGTTCATTGCCCGCGACGGTTCGATGAAGACCTGGATGGTAGAGTTCCTGCGTTGGGACGGAGGCGATATTCGTCCGAAACTCGGCTCGCCGATGGTCGCTACCGCAACAGGTGCGGGAGCAGCCGGAACGGGTGGATATGCCGCAGCGAACTTCCCTTCGTCGTGGGACGATACATCCAGACTGAATATGGCATACGAGACCACCGAAATCGGCGGACAGTTGGTGGGTACCAACGAACACGGCCGTATATATGCCTTCTCCGAGATAATCACCGGCAAACCGACTGCGGGTGTCGGAATCGCTCGTTACGAGCCTCTGCCGGAGGGTTGGACGGCAGGTTGCGAAATCGTCGATGCGGTAGGTGACCGCTATGTAATCGAGCATATAGACAATAAGAATGCAGCAACCTTCTCCGGCGACAATGCAGCCGACGAAGCGGCACATCCTACGTTGAAGATGCAGATTCAGGGTATCTGTCCTTACGGTTGGCATATTGCCAACACGGCGGACTGGTTGGATATAGCGTATGCGGCAGCCAAGGCTTCGGTAGGCCATACGTTCCCTATCGACGAGAGCAGGGTTACCTACAAACAGTTCTCCACCGTAAGCGGCAGCACCTCGTCGGGCGACAAACCGGATGCTCCTCGCGGCATAGGCAACTTCGCCGCATGGTTGCGCAACACCCAATATTGGAGCGGCTCGACAATGGCTGTGTCGGATGGTGCCGACGCATTCGGCTTCGAGTACTATCCGCTCGGATGGCGTTACATGACGCAGGGCTTCCAATGCGCGGGAACACGTGCGCAGGTATGGATTCCGCTATTCTATTCGAATACGGCAACATTCCGCCTCAATGTCTTAATTAACAATGCTGTAACATCGGCCGAGATGGCCAACTTCGACAACGGACAGGCCATTGCTCCGTTCCGTTGCGTAAAGAACTATAAAAAATAAACCCCTTTACATTGCTGCACCCCGCATAGGCAGTGCAGCAATGTAAACCCTAACATAAATACGATTATGATAAATAAAATAGCAATTATCGCAGTATTGTTTGCGGGCGCGGTATGCACCTCGTGCAGCAAAGACAGTTGGCCGGCACAGCCCGATTGGAGCAAAATCACTCCTCCGGAAGAGCCGACAGGACCGAGCGACACACCGTCGGAGTGCGACAATATCGTCGTGGCGCACCGTGGCGGAGCGAGCGAATGCGGTCAGCCGGACAACTCCATCGCCGCTCTGACATATACGATGGAACTCGGATGTTATGCCTCGGAGTGCGACATATATTGGACGCAAGACAACAACGTCATAGTCGCCCATGCCGATTCCGAGTGCCGCATCAACGGTTATCATCCTTGGGAGGCCACTCTTGCCGAGATTCGCAAGGCGGGCAAACTGACCAACGGCGAGGCAATCCCTTCGCTCGGCGAGTATATCGACAAGGTGATGGAGAAGAATCCAAAAACGGGCGAAGCTTACAGCACCCGTCTGTGGCTCGACATCAAGAATATCACCTCGCCTTCGACACTGACGCAGTATCCTATCGCCGCATGTTCCCGCGCATGCGAGATTATTGCGGAAAAGGGTGCGCAGAATTTTGTGGAGTTTATCTGTACGGGCAATGCAACGGTTATGGCATCGGCATTCACTGTTGCCACCAATGCCGGTATCAATATCGCTTGGATGGCCAACCGTGCAGTTTCCGAATACACCTCGCGTGGCTATGCATGGGCAAACATGTCGGTCGAATATATGAACGACGGCATCAATACGGGTGCGCGTACCATCAACGAGTTTGCAAGCAAAGGTGTGGCGATAAGCATCTACAATGCCGATACCGAAGCGTCGATGGATTACTACATCAACCAATCCGCCAACATGAAGGGTATTTGCACGAACTATCCTGCCACGTTGCTGCGACGCATGGGTAAACGTTAAGACAGAGGGTTGTCTGACAACAACGAAACAAACCAAATACAACCTAAAATCATGAACAGAGAATTACAAAAGAGGGTTGCTCGCATCGGGTATGCGACACCCGTGTTGCGGATATGCAACTGCTTAATCGAGCGAGGCTTTGCCGGCTCATCCGATTTCAACGACCTCGATTTCGACAAACGGGACGAGGAATAAACAATGGTGCGATTATGAAGAAGTTGTTTTATTTTGCAGTCGTTGCCGCAGTGTTGGCAGGCTGCTCGAAAGATATTGCGACCGATATAAATAACGGTTCACAGAACGATACAGAGAACTATTACGGCGGCATCGTTGTCGAGGCAATGGTGACCGATGTTACGCGCGTTACCGTTGGCAACGACGGTACGGCAAGCCTTACCGCTTGGGAGGCCGGCGATGAGATTACGATTGCCTACGATGGCAAAGCATACGTCTATGTGGCTCAAAACAGCGGTCGTACTTCGGCATTTGCGCCGAAAGATGCCGAGAATGCCATTACGTCGATAGATCCCGTACAGGATGTGGCGGCATTCTATAATGTTACGACTGTCGATGTCGATGCCAAATCTGCCGTTTTCGACATCGCTGCCGTTCAGACGGAGGGTACGCTGTCGAACAAACTGCCGCTCTATGCCTACGACGCATCGGCGCAGTATGCCGACGGCAAACTCGTATTGACGATGAATCCTCTTGCTTCGATTTTGGAATTCGAGGTGTGCTCGTCTGCCGATTGGCATGCCACGACGCTCTCGGTCGCTCCTGCCAAAGGTGCTACCATTAGTGGCTTTACGAGCATAACGGGTGCGAAGATAGATGCCAAAACGGGCGATGTCGATACTGCATCCGCCACGCCGGCAACATCGGAGATTAAGGTCGATTTTGCTGCTGCCAAGAATTTTAACGGCTCGCAGAATGTGCAGGTCGTTGTCGGAGCTGTTAAATTCGGCGGTGTCGGTACGGGCGAAGGAGCCGTGTATGCAGGCGGAGCAGTCGTCAAACTCTACAAAGACGGCAATGAGAATTTCCGTCGTGTGATTTGGATGGACGAGGCCAAGAATGTCGATTTGACGACCGCTTACAAGCATGTTTACCAGCCGCTTGCCGATATTATGGCAGGTCATCGCAACGGCATCTCCACAGCCGAGGATATGAAGGCGTTTGCCGATGAGGTCAATGGCGATACCGAGTCGTATCCTGTCGGTGTGGGATTCTGCAACGAAGACGGTGTTGTGGTGTTGAACAACACCATTTCGCTCGCTGCTTATGACCCATGGACTCCGATTGCCAACTTCAAAGGTATATTTGAGGGTAACGGCAAGTGCATCTACAACCTCCATGTGGCACAGACGGAGCGTTATGCAGGTCTGTTCGGAGTGGCGCGCGGTACGGTTTGCAACCTGACGTGCGGCTCGCAGGACGGTACGACCTACGACGGCGTGAGTGCAATCGAGGAGAAATACAGCACCGATACCGATACATGGTGTTATGCCGGTGTCGTGGCGCAAATCTATGGCGGCGAACTGAACAACATTACCAACTATATGCCTATAACCACCACCTCCGATTCCAAATGCAAATCGCGTATCGGCGGTATCAGCGGTAGTGCATACGATGCAAAGGTTATAGGCTGCAACAATTATGGCGAGGTGCGCAATGCTGCCACAACCGGTAACATCAGTTATACGGGTGGTCTTCTCGGCGTTATCGACGGCTCGAATAACGATGCGAAGGAGAGCCTGATAAGCGATTGCCACAACCACGCCAAAGTCAGCACGACGCTCTGCTACAAGGATAGCGCAATCGGCGGTATTGCCGGTCTCGTGATTAAGACCGCATTGAATGCGACTGTGGAGAATTGCACCAACGAGGGCGAGGTATTCTATGACAACAGCACAAATTCTGATGTCCACAATATTGCCGGCATTATCGGACGAAGCGAGAACTCTTGCCCGACGCTTGTGGTAAACGCATGCAGCAACAGCGGTAAGGTGCACTCCACGATGAACGGCAACTGCTTTATGGGCGGTATCATGGGTTCGAGCCAAGGTGCTGCAACCATCAAGGATTGCGTCAATACGGGCGAGGTAAGTTTCGAACAGACGGCTGCTGCCGGAGCAGGCTATATCTCCATCGGCGGTATATGCGGTCAGACCTACCGCAGTACGATAATCATCGGCTGCAAAAACCACGCTACCGTAAAATCCAACAAATTGCAGGTGAGCCGTATCGGCGGTATCGTCGGTACGCACAACGACAGTTCGCTGACCGACTCCCACAATACGGGCGATGTGATTCTCGATATGGGCGGTGTGGCCAACAATTGGGAGGCAGCAGGCGGTGTGGTAGGTTTCTATGATGGAACATCTGCCGCAGTCATCACAAGCGGTTGCACCAACAGCGGTACGGTTACGGCGCGTATCAACACCTCTAACGCTTCGGTCGGTGCAGGAGGTATAGTCGGCTTAATAAAAATCGGACAGATTATCGGCAATACCAACAGCGGCAACGTGTCGATGTACAATGTTCAGGCGGCATCGTATGCCGGTGGCGTTTTGGGCAACGTATATAGCGGTGCGGGCGTTATTACCGACAACATCAACTCCGGAAACGTAACGGCTGAGGCCGTAGGCGGTTCCACTGCACTCGCCGCAGGCGGAGTGGTGGGCTACAACCAGACCGGAACGGTGTCGGGCGGTTACAGCACAGGCTCCGTCAATTGCGCACTCTATGCAGGAGCGGCAATCGGTTGGAACAAGAAGAATGTAAGCCATATCGGAGTGGGTGGCAGTGTAAACGGTACTGTTTTGACCGCTGATAACTTCGGGTCGCTTGCTATAGGCTCGGATGCCGGTACGAGCGAAGGCATTACATTCAAAAATTAAACCCGTCGTTTGTTTTGTATTGGTTGTTGCAGCGCGATGTTGCAACGGATAACGAAATCGAGCCGCCTGAAAAGGCGGCTCGATTTTATGTTGCGGCAGGGTAGAACTAAACGAACGGATATTTGACCACCTCTGCCTTGATGAGACGGTCGCGGATGACAACGGCGATGGTTGTGCCTGCTTTGGCATATTCGCTCTTGACATAGCCCAAGCCGATGCCGACTTTCAGGCATGGCGACATCGTGCCGGAGGTTACCTCGCCTATGCGGTTGCCGTCGAGGTCGGCCAATGGGTATTCATGGCGCGGAATGCCGCGCTCAATCATCTTGAAGCCTACGAGTTTGCGCTCGACACCGTCGGCCTTTTGAGCCGCCAGCAAATCGCGGTCGATGAAATCTTTGCCCTCGACGAACTTAGTAATCCAACCCAAACCCGCCTCAATCGGCGAGGTGGTGTCGTTGATGTCGTTGCCGTAGAGACAAAAACCCTTTTCGAGTCGCAGAGTGTCGCGTGCGCCGAGACCGATATTTTTCAATCCGAACTCCTCGCCGGCTCTCCACAACGCCTCCCACATGCGGTCGGCATCATCGTTGTACAGATATATTTCGCAGCCTCCTGCTCCCGTATAGCCCGTAATGGAGAGTATCGCTTCGCAACCTGCCACCTTCATCTGGCGGAAGGTGTAGTACTCCATCTGCTCGACAGGCTCATCGCACAGTTTCTGTACTATTTTCATCGCCAAAGGTCCCTGTACGGCGAGTTGGCAAATGCGGTCGGAGGCATTCTCCAATTCGCGCCCTGCCTCCATGCCGAAGGCCTTTGCCTGCTCGCAGATGTGAGCCCAATCCTTCTCCGTATTGGCTGCATTGACGCAGAGCATATATTTCTCTGCGGAAAAGCGATAGACCAGAATGTCATCGACTATGCCGCCATGACCGTTGGGCATACATGAATACTGCACTTTGCCGTCGTAGAGTTTCGATACGTCGTTAGTCGTGATGTGTTGCAACAAAGCCAAAGCCTTGTCGCCTTTAATCCATATCTCGCCCATGTGGCTTACATCGAATACGCCGGCCTTCTCGCGCACCGTAAGGTGTTCGTCGTTGATGCCAGTGAACTCGATAGGCATGTTATAGCCTGCAAATTCTGCCATTTTTGCGCCATTGGCAATGTGGAACTTGGTAAAAGCGGTAGTTTTCATATTTAGGTTGTTTTGGATTTGCAATATGTTGCGGTGCATCTACTCTTTGCGACGGAAGCCCAATCGCGGACAGCGATGAAACTCTTTCGTGCGGTCGAAAAGGTAGCGGTAAGTAGTGTGCATCTTGTGTTGCGTGGCACAGACGTAACTCTGTATCATTCTGTTCATGACGGGGTTGAAATCGCCAATCCATGCAAATTCGATGTTTTTGTAATGGTTGCGGTTGCTGCGTATGTAGGTCTCCAATATGTAGCGCATCATGCCGCTCTCGATACCCTTGCCCTGAAATTCGGGAGTTATGCCGAAGATTATGCCGAAAATGCGGTCGCAGTGGCGCAATTTAAGGTCTGCCAACAGTCGAATCTTGTTGATAAGATTGAGTTTGCCGTGGAATTTACCGATGATTCGGTTGAGGTCGGGCACCATCACGAAAAATCCGATAGGCTCGTCGTTGAAATAGGCGAAAAAGATGATGTTCGGGTCGATGATAGGCCTCAAAGCCTTCAACATCGCCTGCGCCTCCTCTTTGTCCATGGTTTTTACGCCCGTGAATTGCGCCCAAGCCTTGTTGTATATCAGGCGCAGATTCTCGGCGGCATCTTCGAGATTGGTATGGCGCATATCCTCGAAACGATATCCCGGGGTGGACATCACCCGTTTGGCCTTTTCGAGTACGATGTCGTTGAGCGAATCCTCATAGACGCGCCACAGATAGGTATTCTGATTGAAGTAGTTCTGAAAGCCGTAGTTCTCGAATAGTTCCTTGTAGTACGGCGGATTGTACGAATTGGCGTAGAGCGGTTGATATTCGTAACCTCTTACGAGCAATCCCCACCACGAGTCGCGGGAACCGAAATTGATTGGTCCGTCCATTGCCTCCATGCCGTGGTCTGCCAACCATATACGCGCGGCGTCGAACAGCATGTTCGCCAACTCTTGGTCGTTCGTTGCCTCGAAAAATCCGCAACCTCCGGTCGGCTGCTCGTTCAACGTCGCCATTTTGCGGTTGTAGAATGCGGCTATGCGCCCAACCGCTTCGCCCTTTTCGTCGAATGCCGTCCAGCGAATCGCCTCGCCTCCGACGAACATATCGTTCTGCTTCGGGTCGAAAACCTTGGTTATGTCGTTGTCGAGCGGACAGACCCAATTGGGATTGCCTTCGTAGATGCGGTCGCATACGCGCAACCATATTCGCTCGTCGGCTTTGGTCGTTACCTCTTTGAGAGTATATTTGCTCATAGTGTCTGAATTTTCGGTGTCTCTGTCCGCTCGCCGTACAAATCGTATTCGTCTGCCGCAGTGATGCGCACGTCGTAAAAACGGCCGCGCAACATACGCCGGCTGTCCGCCTTGATGAGTATCTCCTCGTCCACTTCGGGCGAGTCGTATTGCGAGCGGCCTATGTAGTATTCGCCCGAACGGCCGTCGATTATAACGCGCTCGATACGGCCTATGCGGGCTCGGTTGTTGGCAAGCGAAATCTCGCTCTGAATCCGCATAATCTCATCCACGCGATACTCCTTGACGCGTTGCGGAATGTTGTCTGTGAGTTTGTCGGCAGAGAATGTTCCCTCCTCCTCCGAATATGCGAATACCCCCAAGCGGTCGAATCGTTGCCGGCGCACAAACTCCTTCAACTCCTCGAAATCCTGCGCACTCTCGTTCGGATATCCGACCAACAGAGTAGTGCGGATGGCTATGTCGGGGATGGCCTTGCGCAGTCGGTCGAGCAACTCCAAAGCCTGTGTCTTCGTGTGGCGACGGTGCATAAGAGAGAGTTGATTGTCGCTGATGTGCTGCAAGGGTATGTCGAGATATTTGCAAATCTTCTTTTCGCGGGACATTACCTCGATAACGTCGTCCGGAAAATCGGTAGGGTAGGCGTAGTGCAGACGAACCCACTCTATGCCGTCGATGCGGCACAACGCTTCGAGCAGTTCGGCCAAACTACGCCGACCGTAGAGGTCGATGCCGTAGTATGTCGTGTCCTGCGCTATTACCATCAACTCCTTCACGCCCGATTCTGCCAAGCGTTGCGCTTCGGCAATAACCTGCTCGAAAGGTACCGATTCGTACTTGCCGCGGATAAGCGGAATGGCGCAATAACCGCATCGCCAATTACAACCCTCGCCGATTTTGAGGTAGGCGTAGTGCTTAGGTGTCGATAATTGGCGTTCGATACGGCAGTCGTTGCGGTATTCGGCTCCGAGCGTGCGGACGATGCCCTCCCAATCCTTTACTCCGAAATATCTGTCCACTTCGGGTATCTCTTGGCGCAACTCGTCGGCATAACGCTCGCTCAAACAGCCTATGACGAAAACCTGTTCGATGCGTCCCGCCTGCTTTGCCGCCACTGCCCGCAGAATCGTATCGATACTCTCCTGCTTGGCATCGCCGATAAAACCGCAGGTATTTATCACCACGACCTTGGCATCGGTGCGGTCGCTGTCGAATACGACTTTGTATCCCGAAGCGGCGAGTTGTGCCGACAAATGCTCGGAATCGACACGGTTTTTGGCACAGCCGAGCGTTATGACATTGATTTGTTTCATCGCCGCGTTTTATCTCTTTTCGCCGAACAGAGCCTGTACGAACTCTTGGCGGTCGAATATCCGTAATTGGTCGATACCTTCGCCGATGCCGATATAGCGTACCGGTATATGGAATTGGTCGCTGATGCCGATGACCACGCCGCCTTTTGCCGTACCGTCGAGTTTGGTAATGGCAAGCGATGTAACCTTCGTCGCCTGCGTGAACTGCCGCGCCTGTTCAAAAGCATTTTGTCCCGTCGAGCCGTCCAACACGAGCATCACCTCGTGCGGAGCATCGGGAATCACCTTCGACATGACGTTGCGTATCTTGGTCAGTTCGTTCATCAGTCCGATTTTGTTGTGCAGTCGGCCGGCTGTATCGATAAGTACGACGTCTGCCTTGTTGGCCACTGCCGAACGCAGCGTGTCGAATGCCACCGAAGCGGGGTCGGAACCCATCTCCTGCCGTATCATCGTTGCACCCGCACGGTCTGCCCATACGCCCAATTGGTCTATGGCAGCGGCGCGGAACGTATCGGCTGCACCGATAAAGACCTTCTTGCCCGCTTTGGTAAGTTGAGCCGCCAATTTGCCGATAGTCGTGGTTTTGCCGGCACCGTTTACGCCGACGACCATCACGACATACGGCTCGCCTTCGAGCGTGTCGAGTCCGAAACTCTCCGTCGAGCCTTCGGCCTCTTCCATCAAACGGGCTATCTCATCATGCAGTATCGACTGCAACTCGTCGGCATTGATGTATTTGTCGCGGGCGACACGCTCTTCGATGTGGCGGATGATTTTGACGGTGGTATCCACTCCGACGTCGGATGTTATGAGTACCTCCTCCAAGTCGTCCAATACGGTGGCATCTACGGTCGAACGACCGGCAATGGCGCGTGTCAGTTTCGAAAAGAAACCCTGTTTCGTCTTTTCCAAACCGCGTTCCAACTCCTGCCGGCTCTCTGTCTGTTCGGAGGTCGGAGTTGCAGCGGGTTTATTGCTTTTGAATATGTCGAACAATCCCATGGTTGCGTTTTGTTGTCTAATGGTTTGCCGTCCGAAGCGGTGCGACAGTCCGTCGGACGGTTTTATCTATGCAAAGATAATGATTTTGCGAGATAATAAGTATATTTGCAATGACTAAAACATCATTTTGCATATATGAGAACAGCAATTATTGTTTTGATTGCCGCCGTTGCGTTGGTGTCGGAGGCTCGTGCGCAGGATTTGTTGGTCAGGCGCGATGGTACGCAGACACGTGTCAAGGTGTTGGAAGTAAGCAAAAAACATGTGAAATATGTTAGGTATAGGACCGAATCGCCGGTGTATATATTGCCGGTGGAGGATATCGACTATATCGAATACCCGAATGGCGACCGCGATACGTTCGTGCCGAAACATAAGCCTGCCGTAACGGTTACGACCGAAGGCGATACCCTGAAAAAGTGGCATGGTCCCGTCAAGGTGGCAGTCCCTTACGACCAAATCCCGCATGTGTTCGACGATAGCGGTGCGCCAGTCGGACAACTGCCTGTTTATGAAACGGGCGACATATATGCACGCGACGGTGTCAAAGGTATTGTGGTTATTGCCAAGGATGGCGGCAGACACGGCGTTGTGATGTCGCTCGACGAGACGTGTGCGGCATGGTGTTCGTTGCCGCGCAGGGATTTGGAGGCAATGGGGGCAATCGATTTGCACGACGGCGAGCAGAATATGCAGACAGTCGAAAGATTTGTCGCCGACCACAATCTGTCGTGGAGCGATTTTCCTGCGTTCGAGTGGTGTCGGGCAAAGGGCAAAGGTTGGTATCTGCCGGCCGTAAACGAATTGTGGCTGCTCGGTACGATATACAATGGCGGCTCGCGGGTTACGGTAAAGAAAAAGGTGCGCAAGGTGTTCAACGACACGCTTCGTGCTAACGGCGGCAAGCCTTTGAACAACATAATGTTCTACCACTCCTCGACAGAATCTGCCGATGCCCGCTGTTCGGTCTATTCGCACTTCAATCTCGAAAAACCCTATACGGCCGACGGCAACAAGGGCGACAAACTGTTCGTCCGCGCATTTCATAAATTTTGACGGGGCGCAGCCGAACGGATATAAAAAAACGAGTGTTTGCTTGGAATAAGCAAACACTCTGTTTTTCCGAGAACAGCAGTTTCTACTTGTTCTTTTTATCGTAGCGTTTTGCGTAACGGCTCATAAACTTATCGACGCGACCGGCGGTATCCACCAACTTCATCTTACCTGTATAGAACGGGTGCGATGTGTTGGAAATTTCCATCTTATACACGGGATAGGTTTCGCCATTGACTTCGATGGTCTCCTTTGTTGCAACGGCGGACCTGCACAAAAACACGTGGTCGTTCGACATGTCTTTGAACGCCACCAAACGATAATTTTCCGGATGAATTCCCTTTTTCATCTTTCGTGTTTTGTTAAAATTAAGTACTTAATGCAACTGTATGAGTTGCGACCGCAAAGATAACAAATTTTTTACATTCGCAACTTTTTTGCCTATTATTTATTTGTTCTTCGCCTGCGGTGTGTTTTCTTTGGCAAATTCGCCGCAAAAGGGTATCTTTGTGTACGAACCTTAAAATACGCTTTTATGAAACGACGACTGCTCTTTGTCGCCATGGCGGCAATTCTTGCTGCATGTTCTTGCCGCGAGGCGCAAATAATCACCTCTGCCGAGTCGGTTGCCGATGGCGAATGGATATGTTTCCGTAGCGATTTTACGCTGCTTTCCGCCTCCGACTTGGAGTTACGCATTGCTGCCGATACCAAATATTGGTTGTGGGTAAACGGCGAATTGGCGGTGCGCGAAGGAGGGTTGAAACGAGGCCCCAATCCTGCCGATTCGTATTGCGACGTACTGCACGATGTGGCAGGATTCCGTCGCGGACGCAACAGCGTGGCGGTATTGGTGCAGTATTACGGCAAATCCTCGTTCTCGCATCGGGCTTCGGCGACAGCGGGTTTGTGCTTCGAACTGACGACCGCATTGGACCGCAAAGTGAGCGATGCGTCGTGGCGTGCGGTACGGTACGATGCGATGTATGCGCCCGAAGACGAGAATCCCGCAGGCCAGCGGCAACACAGGCTCGCGGGTGCCAATGTCGGTGTCGATGCCCGCAAAACGGTTGCATTTGCCGATTGCGGTTTTGACGCTTCGGCATGGCCGCATGCCGTGGTCGTGCCGCGCGAACAATCGGGTTGGGGAGCATTGGTCGAGCGTCCGATACCGATGTGGCGTTGGAGCGAACTCTCCGACTATGTTTCGGTACGGCGCGATGGCAATATACTCGTTTGTCGACTGCCTTACAATATGCAGGTGTCGCCGTACATAAGGTTGCGTGCCGAAGAGGGCAAACTGATAGACATACGCACGGACGACTACAAAATCGGCAAGGCGCGACAATTCCATGCCGAATACATAACGTGCGAAGGCGAGCAGGAGTTCGAAGTGCCTATCTGGATTAACGGCCACGATGTCCGCTACATTCTGCCCGACGAAGGGGTGGAGGTGTTGGAGGTAAAGTGGCGCGAAAGCGGTTACGACAGCGACTTTGCGGGTTCGTTCAGGTGCAACGACGAATTTTTCAATACGCTGTGGCGCAAGGCGCAGCGCACGCTTTATATTACGATGCGCGACAACTATATGGATTGCCCCGACCGTGAACGCGCCCAATGGTGGGGCGATGCCGTTGTCGAACTCGGCGAGGCCGGTTATGTCTTCGACGAACGCGCCCATCTGCTGACCCGCAAGGCGATTCGCGAGTTGATGGGTTGGCAGCGTCCGACGGGCGAGATATTTTCGCCTATACCGGGTTGGTATGCGCAGGAGTTGCCGTGTCAGATGCTGGCGAGCGTCGGATATTACGGTTTTTGGACCTACTATATGCTCACGGGCGACAAGCCGACGATAGAGAGCGTCTATGACGGCGTGCGTCGCTACATCTACGATGTATGGGATACCGATGGCGCGGGTATGGTGCGTGTGCGTCGAGGAGGTTGGTATTGGGGCGATTGGGGTACGAATATCGACAAAGAGGCCTTGCAGAATTGTTGGTATGCTTTGGCATTGAAAGGCATGGAGAATATGTCGGCACTTACGGGCAGAGGTACCGAAGCGATGTATGCACGGCAGTTGCAGCGGGTTATGGCGGCAACGTTCAACGACCGTTTTTGGACGGGAACGCACTATGCGACCAAATCTTATAAGGACGAGCCCGACGACCGTGTGCAGGCTATGGCAGTGCTTGCGGGATTCGTTCCCGAGGAGCGTTACGAGACCATGCGCGAATTTATGTGTTGCCATTTCAACGCAAGTCCCTATATGGAAAAATATGTCCTCGAAGCGTTGTGCCGCATGGGATATTACGATGATGCGTTGTCGCGGATGAAGAGCCGTTTTTACGACATGGTCGTTTCCGAGGATTATACGACCCTGTGGGAGGGTTGGGAATATACAGGCGGTGAAGGCATGCAGTACAAGTCGGGCAACGGTACCTACAACCATGCTTGGAGCGGTGGAGGATTGACCATTTTGTCGCAGTATATCGCAGGCATCGAGCCTTTGACCCCGCAATTCGGGCGGTTTGCTGTATGTCCCAACCTCGCTTCGCTCGCATGGGTCGAGACAACGGTGCCGACCGTATTCGGCGATATTGCGATGAATGCCCGCAAAGAGGGCGGGCGACTGAACATAACGCTTGCCGTCCCTTCCGGCACAACCGCCGAAGTGCGACTGCCGCAAGGCTTCTCGCGACTGATCTGTGGCGAGCAGGATGGCGCGACACTTACGCTCGACGCGGGGCATTACACCATAGTCGCCGAACATTAAGATTCGTCCGCGGCAACTTTTTTGAGCGATGCGGTGTTGTTTTGCCAATTTTTGTTATATTTGCACCCGCGTATCAACCTCTTGTATAGGGCGGGTGGCCGGTTCGACCGATGCAAATCGGGTCGGGGATTATGAGGCAATGACTTTGTATGGTAGGACTAACGCAGCGATAATGTTGAGCGTATAACGTAAATTTTTGTTGCAACAATGAACAAGGATTCATTAATCAAACTTGTGAACGAGAAACTCTGGTCGAAGACCGACGCAGACATTCCTTCGTTCAAAGCCGGTGATACCATCACCGTTACCTACCGCATCGTCGAGGGAAGCAAAGAGCGTTTGCAGAGTTTCCGTGGCGTGGTAATTCAGATTAAGGGTTCGGGCAAGACCAAGATGTTCACTATTCGCAAGGTGTCGAATGGTGTAGGTGTTGAGCGAATCTTCCCTCTGTATTCGCCGCATCTCGACCACATCGAGGTAAACAAGCGTGGTGTTGTTCGCCGTGCGCGTATCTACTATTTCCGCGATTTGACGGGTAAGAAGGCCCGTATTCGCGAGAAGCGTGTGGTTACGAAAGAGGCAGAATAGTCGCCAAGACTATTGCCGAAAGATAGAGATGCCGAACAGGCATCTCTGTTTTTTTGTATATTTGCACTATGCTTGCGTCGGACAAACAGATAATTATCTGCACCTACTTCGCACCGTGCGGCGAATTGCTGCTCGGCGCATTCGACGACCGTCTGTGCATGTGCAATTGGCTCACCGAACGGCGACGCACGGTTACGGAACGCCGTCTGCAAAAAGGGCTGAATGCCCGATGTGTGCATGGCGAATGCCGACTGCTCGCCGATGCCGTCCGGCAGTTGGACGACTATTTCGCGGGTCGCAGACGCGCATTCGAGGTGCCGTTGCTGCTTGTCGGCTCGGAGTTTCAAAAGGAGGTGTGGAACGCGCTGCTGCGCATACCCTTCGGCGCAACGGTTTCGTATGGCGACGTCGCCCGTCGTATAGGCAGAGCATCGGCCGTGCGTGCCGTTGCCAATGCCAACGGCGCAAACGCCTTGTCCCTGTTCGTGCCGTGCCATAGGGTTATCGGCAACAACGGTGCTTTGACGGGTTACGCGGGAGGCGTGGATGCCAAACGCTACCTGCTTGCATTGGAGCAATCGGCTCTTTTCGGATAGTCGCCCTTACAATATGCCGTGCAAAGCGGTATATTGTCTCGGATAATTTGCTATATTTGTATCGTAACACAAAACAATTGCCATGAAAAAGATTTTGACTACAATCGTATTTTTGTGCGTTGCCGTTTGTGCGGCAGCACGCACTCCGGAATATCGCAAGGGCTTGGGCGAATACAAAATACGTATCGGCGGTATCGAGCGCACCTTCAAACTCTATCTGCCGACCAATCTGTCTGACGAGGCTCCGCTCGTATTCGTGCTGCACGGCTACGGCGGCAGTGCCAATCCCGACCGATTCGGAATGAATCCCGTGGCAGAGGCCAACGGGTTTGCGGTCTGCTATCCGCAGGGCGAACGCGACGGCAAGGGCAAAACGGGTTGGAATGTCGGTTATCCCGTCCAACAGGGGATGAAAACGGACGATGTCGATTTCGTTTGTCGCCTTGCACGCCATTTGCAAAAGCACTGCAACCTCAGCAAAAGGAACACTTTTTGTACGGGTATGTCCAACGGTGGCGAGATGTGTTATCTGCTCGCCTATCTGCGACCGAAGATGTTTGCCGCAGTTGCTCCCGTATCGGGTCTTACGCTCGAATGGATGTATCGCGATTTGACGGCCAAACGCCCTGTACCGTTGTTTGAAATACACGGCACCAAGGATACCACTTCGGCTTGGGAAGGCGATCCGGAGAACAAAGGCGGTTGGGGCAAATATATATCGGTGCCGCTTGCCGTCGGATATTGGGCGGCTGTCAATCGCTGCACTCACGAAGTTACCGAGGAGTTGCCGTCGAAGCGCCTCGAGAGCGGTCATCGCATCATCGCTCATCGCTATTTGGGCGGTACGAACGGCAACGAGGTGTGGCTCTACGAAATCATTAACGGCAAACACTCGTGGGCCTCGAAAGATATCGACACCTGCGAGGAGATTTGGCGGTTTTTCAGTCGGTTTGTCGAGCGCAAATAGCCGCAGAAGAGAATTTTTGTAAATTTGTACGGTAAAACAATCAACGTCTATGAAAAAAATTTGGAGTATTGTCGTTGCGATTCTTGTGGTCGGACTGTTGCTGTTCGTCTATTTCCGTTTCTATTTCGTTTTCGGCGAGGGTGTCAAGAGCGGAGAACTCAACTATGTGGTACACAAGGGCGTGATTTTCAAAACCTATGAAGGCAAACTCATCCAGTCGGGCATCCGCTCGCAGGCTGCCGGCTCGATTCAGTCCTACGAATTCGAATTTTCGGTGGAGAATGCCGACCTTGCCCGCGAATTGATGTTGCAGGGCGGCAATACGGTCGAGTTGCACTATAAAGAGTATTTCGGCCGTCTGCCTTGGCGCGGATTTACCAAATTCATTGTCGATAGCATAGTAACTCGACGACCATCCGTCGGCAAAATCGCACCTGTCGCTCCCGACGTGGCGGAGAGAGGCAGCATTACGGGAACAGCACCGAAAGGTGCGGATATTGCCGCAACCGAAATATAGTTCCGACGGGCTATGTTGGCAAAGGCGGGCTGTAAAATCAATATCGGACTCGATGTGTTGCGCCGTCGGTCGGACGGCTACCACGACATCGAGACCGTTATGTATCCGGTTCGGGAGTTGTACGACGAAATCGCAGTCGAGCGATGCGACTCTCTGCGTTTCGTGCAGGACGGCATTGCTGTCGATTGTGCCGACGAACACAATCTGTGCGTCAAGGCATATCGCCTGATGCAGCAGCATTTCGGCATCGGCGGAGCGGAAATCCGTTTGACCAAACGTGTGCCGTTCGGTGCGGGATTGGGCGGAGGGTCGAGCGATGCGACAGCAACGATTATGTTGCTGAATGATTTGTTCGGTCTCGCTTTGTCCGAACGGGAACTGCTCTCTTTGGCCGCTTCGCTCGGCAGCGATACCCCGTTTTTCGTGCGCAACGAGCCTCAATTTTGCAGCGGTCGTGGCGAGGTACTTGCGCCTGTTGCGCTGCCTCTTGCGGGGAAATATGTCGTTATAATGAAACCCGACGAGGGTATATCGACTCGCGAGGCGTATTCGGGTGTCTGTCCTGCCGTGCCTTCCGTTAGGTTGGGCGATGCTCTGCAAATGCCGTTGTCGCAGTGGCGCACCTGCGTCAAAAACGATTTCGAACCGCATCTTTTTGCTGCCCATCCGCGCCTTGCGCAACTCAAACGCTACCTATACGACTTGGGCGCCGTGTATGCCTCCATGTCGGGGTCGGGGTCGGCAGTATTCGGTCTGTTCGACGAACGCCCACAGGTGGTTCCTCCGTTCGAAAACATTTTTATCCATATCGAGATATTGTCATGAAACGAATTTTAACGATTTTTTCGGCTTTAACCTTTACGGTCGCGACGTTGTGCGCCCAAACGCTCAATGTTGCGAGTTATAACGTGCGTACCCTCAATGCAAAGGATTACGAGCACGGCGACGGATGGACGCAACGTGTCGATTGCCTGTGCGATGTGATACGTTTCAGCGATTTCGACATATTCGGAGCGCAGGAGGTGCGTTACGGCCAACTGACCGATATGCTGGCGCGTTTGGACGGCTATGCCTATGTCGGTGCAGGGCGCGACGATGGCATGACCAAAGGCGAATACAGCCCGATATTTTACAAGCAGGAGCGTTTCGCGTTGTTGGACAGCGGTACGTTTTGGCTCTCGGAGACTCCGAATGTGCCGTCGAAGGGTTGGGATGCCCGATACCCGCGCGTGTGCAGTTGGGGATATTTCAAGGACAAGAGGCTGCACCGCAAATTTTGGTTTTTCAATCTGCACATGGACCACAAAGGCACTGAGGCTCGCCGAGAGAGCGCAAAGTTGATTGTCGCGCATATTGCCAAGCAGTGCGGCAAAAAGGCGAATGTCATCCTTACGGGCGATTTCAACGTGGCGCAGGACAACGAGATATTCCGCATATTCGCCGATTGCGGATTTCTGCACGATGCCTACGAAGTTGCCGAAGTGCGCTTTGCTCCCACCGGTACGTTCAACAGTTTCAAGCCGACCAACTACACCACACGCCGCATCGACCATATCTGGGTATCCGACAAAATTGCGGTCGAACGTTACGGGGTGCTGACCTACCACTATTGGCGCGACGAGCGGGGGGTCGAAGCCGCAAATACCGACGCGCCGAAGGATGTCAAATCGGAATCGCGCAGCATCCACCTGCCTTCCGACCACTATCCGATAAATGCGTTCCTGCGCATCGGCAAGTAGGGCGAAGCCGATTTTTGCGCACCTGAAAAGGTCTTTTTTGTTGCTGTTTCACTCTCTGCTGTCCGTCATTCTCGAACGCAGCGTAGCGAAGTGAAGAATCTCGGACAATACATTGCGCGTTTGTCCCCGAACAGATTCTTCGCTGTCGCTCATAATGACGATTGCGAAAAAGTGATGATAAAAAACAGGTTGGTCATTCGACCAACCTGTTTGTATGCCACCTTGTCGTACACCCGCGCGGTTAGAACGGCAGGTCATCGACCTCGCCCGCGCTCGTTGTGCTGCCGGCTGCAAAATCCTGCTCGGTCGGCATCGGCGCAACATCGCCCATCGGTACTGCCGAAGCGGTATCGGCAGGTGCTGCCTGCGGTTGCTCGGCCTGCTTGGGCTGTACGCGCCATGCGCGAATGTCGTTGTACCAGCGACCGTTGTATTCGCGTGCGTCGATATCGATTGATACCGTATAAGTCGCACCTTCCGCAAGTCGCTTTACCTCGTCGGCCTTGTTGAAGAACGATACGAGTATCTTGCGCGTATATTGCGATTGCGGCTGTACCTCAAACAGAACATCCTGACTTGTCCACTTATTGCCTGTAGTCTTCGATACTCCGTCTCGTTGCGGGAATATCTTTACGACCTTGCCTTCGAAATCCATAATCTGTTGTCGTTTATCCGTTATTCATCTACAAAAGTAGCACAAAACGGCTGCAAAAGCAAATTTATTTTGCGCTTATCGTCGCCGTGTCGGAGTAATCGCAAAGGTGCGCTCGCTTGTTTCTGTCGGGTGATTTTGATAAATCGACACTTGTGCGTAACTTTGTCGGACAAAACCGCAAGATGATGATAAGTATAATAGTGGCGATAGCCGACAACGGCATAATAGGCGACAACAACTCGTTGCTGTGGCATATCCGCGAAGATATGCTGCGTTTCAAACATATCACCATGGGACATCCGATAGTGATGGGGCGCAAGACATTCGAGTCGATCGGTAGGCCTTTGGCGGGTCGCGACAACATCGTCGTTTCGCGACAGAACATAGCTATCGAGGGGTGTCGTGTTGTGCATTCTCTCGACGAGGCGCAGAATCTGTTCGCTCCCGACGAGGAGATTTTCGTTATCGGCGGTGCGCAAATCTATGAGCAGGCTCTGCCTTTGGCAGAGCGACTCCATATTACCGAGGTGCACCGCGATTATGCGGGCGATACCGTATTTCCGCCAATCGATTTTGCCGAGTGGTCGGAGGTGCATCGCGAGGATTTCGAGCGGGGCGAACAGTTCGATTGCCCGTTCTCGTTTGTCGAGTATATTCGACGACGGGCGTAAAGCGCGGCAATGCCGATGTTCCGCTTTAACTCCTCCGTATCGAACGTATTCCGCCCTTAAATTACGCAGTTGTGGTAGGGAATATCTTTTTGAGCGAATCCACAATCTCTTTATGCGCAACGCCCTCGCGCAAAACCATTATTATCGCGTTGTCGCCCGCTACCGTGCCGAGTATGTCTTTCGATTTGCGGCTATCGACAATCGCCGAAATGGCACTTGCATATCCCGATTTGGTGGTTATGACACCTATGTTGCCCGAGAATTTTATGTTGATTATTGCATCGTCGAGATTGACCGAGCCGGCCATGTTGTCGCCCACTATGCCATCGCCCAATACATAGACGTAACCTTTTTCGGGATGCGGGGTCTTTAATACGTTGATAGCCTTGAAATCCCGAGAAAGAGTGCTCTGCGTTGCCTTGATGCCGTGTGCTTCGAGACGGCGGATTAGTTCATCCTGCGAACTGATAAGTTCGTCGTGGATGATGCGTTTGATGATGCCTATACGCTCGTTTTTCTTTCCCATAATTGTAGATATTTATGCAAATATATGCAATATATCGCATATAAACAAATATATTGGGATGTTTTGGAAAATTTGTTTGCCAAATCACAAATAATGGTTATATTTGCAGTCCCGAACGGGAGTTTAGCTCAGCTGGTTCAGAGCATCTGCCTTACAAGCAGAGGGTCGGGGGTTCGAATCCCTCAACTCCCACGAAGTTTTTTGACAGACCGCTACACGAAAGTGTAGCGGTTTTTGTTTTGAGGATAATTTCCTGCAATTGCCTTGCCGTAATTTTTTCTCAAAACAAAATCTGCGACGCGTCGCATTCTGTCAAAATTTTGGTTGTTGGTGCTTCGAACTTTATGCGGGGGTTGCCGAAATAATTGTGTTGTACTTTTATCCGCAAAAAAAGAGCAACCCGCAAAGGTTGCTCCGTATCAATCGGGCGGTATGCCGCGATCGGACTATTTGTCGAAATACTCGTTCAGCAGGCGTGCGAGGCGGTAGCCGGCGTTGCGCATCTGCGTATTGACCAAATCGCGCGAGAATTCGACGGTGTCGGGATTCAACTCCTTAGTATTGAACGGATTCCACTCGTATATGACGGCATTGTGGTCGGCAATATCCTTGACCCAATCCAACAGCGTGCCGCGCTGTATCTTTTTGATTTGTCCTTTTTTGAGGTTGTCGATTTGCTTGGCTACATCCTCCGATGCGACCTTCTTGTAGAGAAAGTTCGGCATCTTGTCATATACGCTGTGGAAGCTTTTTTGCGGCTTGCCGTTGAGCGTGCATGGCCAGAAGCAGCGCGGACCCGGGAAATAGGAGTGGGTCGGGCAGTGCATGTCGCCGACAAAGTGCAGAATCATCCGCAGGTTCATCACGACGGTCGAATCGTTCAGATTCTCGTAGTGGCGCAGATTGTAGTCGGCGGTGCGGATTGCAAGCAACACGTCGCCCTTTTTCAGACGCGGATTCGGGTCGTACTCGTGGTTGGCATCGACATTGTAAACGTGCCACGACGAGGTGTAGGCAATCTCCGGGTCTTTTCGATGGACATCCATCCAAACGGCATCTTTTTTGAGTGCGTAAGGCATATATTTGGCTATATTCGCCTTTGCACGGTCGGTCAGATGATGCTCTGCGACATTTATCACCACCTCGTGTCCGAGTTTACCCCAAGCCATTGCACTTTGCTGACAAACAATGGCAATCAACGCAAAAAGTATAAATTTTCTCATTTCGGTTTATTGTTTTAAGGTTTGTTTCATTGACCAAAGGTACAAAAAAAGATGCAAACGCGAAAACTTGCAGCGGCGTTTTTTCTTGCCCGTTTTCTTGCCCGCATAATGCGGTTGTGGGCATAATCGGTGAGTTGTGTCATCGGTTGCCCTTTGCCCGATTGTGCGTTTGGCAGAGCATCTGACAATTCCCTATATCCGTCGCACCGCCTTTGCTCCATGCCGTAACATGGTCGGCATCCATCTCTTTGAGCGACCATATTTTCGTGCGGTTGGCATCGTGGCCTACGGCGCACAGCGGACAATTCGACACGCCTTGCTCCTGCGCCTCTTTTGTCTGCCGCGCATAGACTTTGCGCTTGGTAATTTCGTCGAACACGCGCACCGACAATAGTTGTGTTTTGTTCTCGCCATCGAGCAGAAACTCGTATATGCCCGCTTTATGGGTTACGTTTTCATCCTCCATCAACTCCTTTACGCGCTGTTGCAGATAGGTGCTTTTGTAGGCATTGCTCTTGTAACTGTTGTAGAGTATGCCCCAATCCAAACCCTTCATCTCCTTGTGGTAGTCGGGAAAGAGCCGCTGCACCCATGCAATAACCTCCTGAAAGTATTGCCATAATTCGTCCGAATCGCCATCGTGCTGATGGTCTGCCATATATCGCTCCACATTCTCCTTGCCGTACTTTGCTGCCGAAATCCAACGCAATGCCGTCTCCAAATATGCCTGTCTTATCGTGCTGCCGACCATATATTTGTCTGCCAACTTATATGCCACGCAACTGCTTTTGCTGAATAGTCGTTTGGCGCAAGTAACCCACGCGCCATTATATATGGCATTGAGCAATTCTTGGTCAGTCAATTTTTCGCCTGCAATGTTGATGGTCTTAAACCAATCGATTTGTTCGGTCGGCGTACCTTCGCAAATATAGACCTGCAATTTATAGTCGAGAATACGTTTGTGTTGGTCGGCATTCATATTGCTCCATCCGCGCAGAATGTTGTCGAAATTCATTATATACTCACCGGCTATAAACTTGCAGATACTCAATGTGCGTTGCTGTCCGTCGAGCAACTCGAATGTGTCGTCGTCGTTGCGTACCCAATACATAACGTTCAGCGGAAAATTCTTCCACACGGTATCCATTACCGCCATCTGCTTCTTTGCGTCATAGACAAATTCGCGTTGATATTTTGGGCGTATATTGAGCCGACCGCCATAGCCGACTACGCCCTCCTCGTCGCTGTCGCGGTATCCCTCGACAACCTCTCCGATTGTAAATTGGTGTAGTTCTATTTTCATTTATTTGCATTTATGTTTTAATCGTCTAATCAATATACGGGCATAGGTTATACGACTGCCTATAACACCTTCGTCCGCTTTTAATCATTCCCGGTATGCAAGTCGTCGAATAAGAATTCGCGCGTATTTGCTCTTGCCATTCACGGTCGTATCTTTTGGATTGTTCATCAATCCGGCTATCGGCATCGACGGACGAGTATTCTGAAATAAGGCTGCCGTACCCCCCCCGATTTTGTGCTGAATATCAAGTCTTTACCGTCGTTACCTTTCCGAAATTCGACGATTTCGAACTGCTCTGGGTTGTACTTGTCGAGGAATGTTATGGGTACACCCATAACGCCGTCGTAGTCGCACGGTATGTCGGAGGTTTTATCTACATTGATGGCATCGTAGTTGTCGTATTTTGGATACTCTTCGGGCGAATAATGCTTGTACAAGACGAGCATCCCGTGTCGCTTGCTGGTGTCTATATTTGTAAACCAATTTACCCCTGAAACCCTTATCATGCCTTCACGATGGTCGCCTGCTGTTGCTATATCTTTGTAGTGCGAATAGAAGTGTGCCGCTCCACCCTTAAATCCGTATCCGAGCCACAATTTATTCTCTTTGATTAAAGGGAACACCTCTTTATATGTAATTGCATTTTGGTGTCCTACAATAAGGAATTTTTTATTGTAGGCAATCAACTGTGCAACATATTCGCGAAAGAGCGAAAACGGTGGATTGGTAACCACCACATCGGCTTCACGCAACAATTCTATACACTCGGCACTGCGAAAATCGCCGTTGCCGGCAAGTCGTGTCAGTACATTTTTGTCGTTGCGTAACAACCATTCCACATCGGTAAGGTCGGTTGCACCGTCGTTGTTTACATCGGGGATTTCGGTGATGACGATTTTGTGCGGTACGCGGGTTGGCGTTTGCTCCTCTGTCTCTCCGAACAATGGCAACTCGCGACCCTGCACGGGCGAGCCGTCGTAGCAGGTGGCAACAAGTTTGCGCAGCCCGAAAGCATTGAAATTTAGAGCAAAGTATTTGAAAAAGTTGCTCTCGTAGGGGTCGTCGCAGTTGCATAAGACGCTCTTTCCGTGAAAGAAATCGCGATAGTGGTGCAGTTCGTTGGCAATGTCGTCGAGTTGGGTATAAAATTCGTCCTTTTTTGCATTCTTGGCTCCTGTTAGATTGTTGTTTGCCATAAAGGGTGTGGTTTTGCGACCTTTGCCCTTATCTGCAATAAGAAAAGCGTGAAACTGTCCGATTTGCTTATATATTATCTCGAGGCTCTGGTAAGCCTATTCAACCATATAAGCACAGACAGTCCACGCCTAACGGCGTGAACTTCCAAGACTTATTCTCTGTTGAATTTTGAAATTTACCAGATTTCGAGATAAAGAGAATAAGGACTAAAAGTCCGTTAATTAATATGTCGGTTTATAATTCTGTCTGTTGTCTGTTTGTAAGTTAAAGTTATATAATCGGTTTGTTGCGCTGTCCGATATCGAATCAAATTATATCGAACGCAATCTCCATCATATTGG
>CALYVN010000015.1 GCA_945494785.1 uncultured Alistipes sp. | reverse complement strand
GCGATGCGCATATCGTATCGATGAACGACATAGTCTATCACACCATCGAGACATCGGGCAAATATCACGGCGATTTTACCGATGCGCAGGTCGAGTGGTTGCGTCAGGATTTGGCATTGGTGCCGAAGAACAAACTCGTCATATTGTGCGTCCATATTCCGCTGGCGGGCATTGCCGAGCGCGAGAATGTGCAGAAGGTGCTTGCCATGCTCGGCGAATTCGAACACAGCCACATCATGGCGGGACACACCCACTACAATCGCAATTTTACCCACTCCAACGGCATCCGCGAGCATATTCTTGCTGCCGCTTCGGGTGGTTGGTGGTGGTCGCGCAACAATGGCGACGGTACGCCGAACGGTTACGGCATATTCGAGGTGCGCGGCAACCAAATCGTCGATTGGCTGTATAAGAGCGTGGGATTCGATGCCAAGCACCAGATGCGGCTCTATCGCGGCGATGCGGAGTTCGGTGGCGATTACGAGCGGTTGAAACTGCCATTCGGCAGCAATGTGTTGTTGGCCAATGTTTGGAATGCCGACAAGGATTGGAAAATCGAGGTGTACGAAGACGGCGTGCTGTCGGGCGAGATGACATTGATGCCGGCATCGCCGTATCGCGGCGATGAATATCCGTCGCTGTCGTCGAGCAAAGATTGGTGGGCGATAGGTTACCACGTCGGCGTTGTCGGACGCGGCCATTTCAAGGGCAGTACGCGCCGCAACTATTGTTCGCCGTGTCATCACATGTACCGATACACGCTCAAAAATCCGACAGCCAAAATCAAGGTCGTTGCCACCGATTCCCACGGTCGCAAGTATTCGGAGAGCCGCGTCATAACCGGTGCCGACTATCGCGATGCCGTGCCGCCGACATACAAGGCAGACGAGTCGTGGTAGGGCTGCGGCGTATCGTCAAAAAACGGTCGAAACCCCGAAAGGGATTTCGACCGTTTTGCTTTTTTTGCGGTTGCCTATTTGAGAAAATCCTCGAAATAGTCGGTTACCTTCTGCATCAGATGCACCCTGTCGCGTTTCACCACGTTGTGGTCGGCTCGCGGATAGGGGAAATAATCGACCTGTATGTTCTGTTTTATGCACTCGTCGATGAAATTGAGCGACTGCAACCATACGACCGTGCGGTCCATCGCGCCTTGACAAATCAGCAGTTTGCCCTTCAAATCCTTGGCACGCGGAATAAGCGATACCTCTGCGAAGCCCTCTGCATTGGTCTGTTCGGTCTCCATGTACCGTTCGCCGTACATCACCTCGTACCATTTCCAATCGATTACGGGTCCGCCTGCGACACCGACCTTGAACACTTCGGGATAGTTGGTCATCAGCGAGATTGTCATAAATCCGCCATACGACCAACCGTGTACTCCGACCCGCGTACTGTCAGCCCATTCGTGCGACAGCAACCATCGCAAACCTGCCATTTGGTCTTCCATCTCGCACTTGCCGCAACGGCGATGAATTGCCTGCTCGTATTCCGCACCGCGATTCGCCGTGCCTCGATTTTCCATCACAAAGACCACATAGCCGTGTTGTGCCATATACATCTCCCAACGGCGCAATGTCGCCTGAAAGTCGTTGCGGACGAGTTGCGAATGCGGTCCGCCATAGACGTACAGAATTACGGGATAGCGTTTCGACGGGTCGAAATCGAGCGGCTTTATCAATCGGTAATAGTTGTCGTATTTGCCGTCTGCACTCCGTACTGAGCCGAGTTCGATGGTGGAGTAGTTGTACTCCTTCGACGGATTGTCGGCACGGAACTCCTCGCGATAAAAGCCTCCGTCGGTCGAGCCTATGGCAACCACACGCGGAGTGTCGAGCGACGAGTAGTCGTCGGCAAAATAGCGACTGTCGGGCGAAAGCGTGCAGTTGTGCCAACCCGCTTCGCGCGTGAGGCGCAGTGTTTTGCCCGTGCGCAGACTTTTGCGGAACAGATGCCGTTCGATGGGTGAGACTTCGGCGGAGTAGTAGTAAACGGCATCGCCACTCTGACCTATGTATGTTACATCGGCATCCACTGCCGTAAACCGTTCCACCGACCCTTGCGATACCGAGCAGAGATAGAGGTTGCGGTAACCGTCGCGATTGTTGGTCGTATAGATGAATTTGTCGCTGTCGCCGTCGATGAAATAGAGCGGATGCGACGGCTCGACATAGCGGTCGCTGTGTTCGGTGAGGATGGTGGCAACAAATCGCCCGTCGGAGGCATTGTAGCGGTTTAGGTGCATGTTCTTTTGCCGGCGATCGAGTACCTGCACATAAATATCCCGCGAATCTGGCGACCATGTGGGATGGATTAAGTAGCGCTCCTCGTCGAAGTCGATAACGTCGAGATAGACGACACGTCGGGTTGCGGTGTCGTACACACCTACTTTGATGCGCTCCGACGGCATGCCGTTCATCGGATATTTTATCTCCTCCAAAGTGCCTGTTCGGGTGGTGATGTCCACAAGCGGGAAGGTACTCACTCGCGATTCGTCCTTGATATAGAATGCCAAACGGCTGTTGTCGGGCGACGGAAACAGTCCGTTGCCGATGCCGAATTCGTTGCGCGAAACCGAAGTGCCGCAGACTATGTTGCGGTCGGAAAAATCGGTTACTTTATGCTCTGTGCCGTCGGCATACAGCCACACTATGTTGTTGTCGCGCAATTCGGCACGCGGCAGACCTTCGCTCTTTTTCGACGGAGCGGCTGTTGTGCGCCGTTTGCCTGTGCGAATATCGACCGCATAATGCTTGTCTGCCGTTGCGGTTATGTATTCGCGCGGATTCTCGGCACTCCACTCGACAGGATATTTCTGCGGTATGAGCGATTTGTTCAAAATCGCATCCTCCATTGTGAGCAGTTTTCGGTCGGCGGTTTGTGCCGATACCGAAAAAACCGTCGCCAATGTTGCGATGACGACGGCTTGAAATGTTGCAATTTTCATCAGAACAGATATTTTTCGGTCTTGACCCGTTTGATAAGCGAGAAAATGTGTCGCCAAGCCTCTTCGCCGAGAGTCGTGCCGACCACTTCGATAACCTTTCCGGCAGTGATTGCGCCGATTGTGCCGCACTGCCGCAACGACAACCCTTCGCAGAGCGCGTAGAGGAAACCTGCGGCATAGAAATCGCCTGCACCGGTCGTATCGACCCGCTTCGCCGCTGCCATGATACCCACATGAATCACCTCGCTGCCGCGTTTGATAAGCGCACCTTTCATGCCGATTTTGACAATCGTCAGTTCGCAAATCTCCGAGATTGCCTGCAAGGCGTTGATTGGTTCGCTCTCGCCCGTGAACATCTTTGCCTCGTCCTCGTTGGCAAAGAGGATGTCCACATACTCTTTGGTCAGGCGATAGAGAAATTCGCGATTCTCCTCGACCACGTTGAAACTTGCCAAGTCTATGGCGATTTTCAAACCGCGCTGTTTCGCCACGCACATAGCCGTCTCGATAAGCGTGTGGTCTTGCACGAGGTAGCCTTCGACATAGAGGCAATCGTAGTCGTAGAATATCTCGGGACGGATTTCGTCGGACGACAACTCCTCCGCTGCGCCGAGGTGAGTCAGCATCGTTCGCTCGCCGTCGGGCGATATGAGCGATACGCATTTGCCCGAACGGTTGCGTCCGCGGAAGATGACGGGCTTGATTTTGAGGTTTTCGAGAGCCTGCTCGAAGAAATCGCCCGTTGTGTCGCAGCCGACCTTGCCGATGAATCCTACGGGAGTGCCGAGCCGAGCCATCGCGCGAATGGTGTTGTCTGCCGAGCCGCCGAGCGACAGCGAATAAGGGAATCCGGCAACCGATTTCGAGATTTCCGATTGCAATGCGCTGTTTACAAGCGACATCGAGCCTTTGGCAATGCCGTATGCCGCAAGCACTGCGTCGGATTGCAGATTGACGAGCATGTCGGTCAGGGCGTTGCCTATGCCTATTACTTTCTTCATTATACTGTTTGGATGGTTGAGTTAAATCGACAATATCCTTACGAGGTCTGTCATGTCTTGACTTAATTTCTTGGTATGGCTTATCGCCTGCGAGAACGGCACATAGACGATTTCGCCGTTGCGTATTCCCGTCATTACGTTGCGCTGACCCTCTTGTAGTGCGGTTATGGCAGCCGAACCGAGTCGCGAAGCAAGTATGCGGTCGAAAGCCGATGGCGAGCCGCCGCGTTGCAGATGACCGAGTATCGTTACGCGGGCATCGTATTGCGGATATTCGCGCTTTACTCGCTCGGCAAGTCCCATTGCACCGCCTGTTTTCGGATTCTCGGCGACGAGTACGATTGCCGAATTTTTGCTCTTGCGGAAACCGTTGTCGATAAGCGTTTTCAATTGGTCGTCCTCCGTCTCCATCTCCGGAATGATTGCCGCTTCCGCACCTGTGGCAAGCGCACCGTTGAGTGCGAGGTAACCCGCCGTGTGTCCCATAACCTCCACGAAAAAGAGCCGCTCGTGGCTCGTTGCCGTGTCGCGGATTTTATCGACGCACTCCATAATCGTATTCAGTGCCGTGTCGAAACCGATGGTCGAATCCGTCCCCGACAGGTCGTTGTCGATTGTCCCCGGCAGAGCCACAATCGGTATGTTGTACTCTTCGGCAAAGATGCGTGCGCCCGTTATCGTGCCATCGCCGCCGATTGCCACAACGGCATCGATACCTGCCCGACGCATGTTGTCATAGGCGGTTTTGCGCCCCTCCGATGCGGTGAACTCGGGGCAGCGGGCTGTGCGCAGAATCGTGCCGCCCTTCTGAATGATGTTGCTGACGCTGTCGGAGTGGAACTCCACAATTTCGTTGTTTATCAGTCCCCGATATCCTCGCATGATGCCCTTGACCGACAATCCGTTGTAGATTGCCGTTCGGGTTACGGCGCGAATGGCGGCATTCATACCTGGGGCATCGCCTCCCGATGTGAGTACGCCGATACATTTTATCTTCTCCATGTTCGCTATTGTTCTGTTTGGCAAAAATACGCTCAAAGGTAACAATTTATTTGCAAAATGCGTGCAAATACTCCTTAATATGCAACAAAAACAACGGTGTCGGGGGACCCCCGACACCGTCACTACTATGAAAATGCTTTTGGTATGGAATGTCGCTTATTTGTCTGCACTCGGCACGTCGGTCGCATTGAGCAGCCGTGCGTATTCTAGACTGTCGATTTTGCTCTCGGCAATGTCGCCTTCCTCCAACGATTCGACCGTTGCCATGATTCTGTCCACCTCCGATTCCGACATCGAACCGATGGTGCGTACCGATGTCAGCACGGTGGCGATAATCAATACTATCCACACAATCAGCGAGGAGAGCATTATCCACAGACGCGGACGTTTGCCGAGTACGAGCGCGATGAAGATGTAGAGCAGTACGGCGGCAGGTATCAGACACAAGAGTATCACGAGCGCAGCCACTGCACCTCCTTGTGCGCCGGCGATTTCGAACAAGGCATTGAGGTTGCCGAAATCGGCCATGCTTGCAAGTGCGCCTCCCATGCCGAATATCAGTCCGAACAGGGCGATTAGCAGCATGACGCAGACGAATATCAGTGGCAAAGCCAACATCACCACAAAGATTTTGAGCAGTACGCCGATGATGATGCCCAATGTCGTAACAATCGATGCCACAGCCGATTTAGCCTTTTGCTCCTGCGTTGCGGAAGTGGTTGTGTTGCGTATCGAACTTGCGGTTATCGGCTCACCGTTCATTTCCAATTTCTGTCGTGCCGATTGTGCGGCAGGTATGGCAAACCATGCCACGATGTATGCGACGCAGAACATTAGGAACAGATGACCGAATATCGACGAGAGACAAGTGTTGTACAGTATCCAACTCAGCAACAGCGGTGTGAACAGTCCGAGCCGAATCCAAACGGCATCGACGTTGAAGTATCTGCCGAGTCCCGCACATACGCCGCCGAGTTTGGCATTCCCGACATCGCGGTAGAGACGGCGAGGAATACGGGTATCGCTTTTGATAGGCTCGTCGGCATCTGCGCTACCCGATATATCTTCGGCATCGCCGAGTTGTGCGATGATGTTTTCGATTAGCGGCAGACATACCGTCTGCTCCGCGCTCCGCTGTGCCGACAAAATCAGTTCGGCTATGCGGGCTTCTATGTCGGCCGTTATCTCTTTGCCGTCGGGGTCGTTTTTGTACGCCTGTTTGAGCGAGGCGAGATAGTCGTTCAGCCGATGATAGGCGTCGGTTTCAAGGGTGAAAGAGATGCCCGAGATGCTGCATTTTTTGATTTCGTTCATGGTCTTAACGTGTTTGCTTTTGAATTTTGCTTGCGCCGGCATTCGATGCCCGAAGTATGGTGCAGTTGCCCGAATAGATTATTTTCGATGCTCCGACAGCATCTGCCGAGAGCGTTCCGTCGCAATGTACGTTTACCTTCGATGCTCCCGCAGCCTGTATGTCGCATGTGGTACCCGTTGCGGTGAGGTGCGATGCTCCGACTGCGGATGCTTCGAGAGTGTGGCATTTGAAGTCGTCGGCATTCACTTTCGATGCACCGACTGCCTTGATGTCGCATTTCTGCGCACTGCCCGAGAGTGTTGTACTCGATGCTCCGGCAATCTCCAATTCGCACTCTGCCACGTTCAAAGTGGCTTTGATTGACGATGCTCCCGCACAATCGATGTCGGCCTTGCCCTTGACGTTGGCAGCAAGCAGGATGTGTGCCGCTCCCGTAGCATCCAACTCCAAGTTGGTTGCAACGAGTGTCGGCTTGACAATCACGCAGGCTGCTCCTGTGGCGGATATTTCCGAGATGCGCCCATTGTTCGGAATATGCACCTCGGCAGAGTATCTGGTGTTGTGGTTTACGACAACGGTTTTGCGCTTTTTGCCGAACCCGTCCACGAGCCTTGCGCAAAGTTTGCCATCCTTGACGGTTACATCGACATAAGGCATGATGTCCTTTGTGGCGCGGATGATGATGTTGCCCTCTGAGCGGTCGTCGATGATGAGTTTGATGGCGTGGGTAACGTCTATTTCGTGGAAATTCATGGTGCTGCGACGAGCCTCCATTACAACGGTGCAGTTCTCTTTCTTGGTTTGAGAGGCTGTTGTGCCTGTTGCGGCTGTTGCCGTAAAGAGCGAAGTGGCAGCCAGCGCGGATAACAATAATCGTTTCATGGTCTTTTGGTGGTTTTTGATGGTTATTTGTTGCGTATTCTGTTGATTTGTGCCACGAGGTTTTCCCAAGCCTCATCGAGCGATGCCAAATACTTGCGACCCTCTTCGGTCAGCGTGTAGTACTTGCGCGGAGGGCCCTGCGGCGACTCTTCCCAGCGATAGGTCAGGTAGCCCGCGTTCTTTTGGCGGGACAGGATTGGGTAGAGCGTTCCCTCCACCACAATCATTTGCGCCTCTTTGAGTTCGGCGATGATTCTCGGAGCATACGAATCTCCGTTGGCAAGGATTGCAAGGACGCAATAGTCCATTATGCCCTTGCGCATCTGTATTTTTGCATTGTCCTCTTTCATGATATTATCTGTTTTTAAGGTTGTTTATTACCGGTGCAGTCTCCTCCGGAATGATTATCCAAAGAATGACGTAAATCCAAATCGACAATCCGCCGAAGAGAATCAGCAGCAGAGTGATTAGTCGCAGCAGGGTAGGGTCGATGCCGAAATAGGCTCCCAATCCTCCGCAGATACCCGCAATCGAGCGGTTGGTGCGCGAACGGCGGATGCGTCGCAGCGAAGCGTCGCCGTCGTTTACGTTGGCGTTGTTCGCGTTGTTGCAGGTGGCGTTTTGACGGGCAGGTCCGAAATCGTCCGGACGACCCATGCGTGCTATGGCCTGCTCGACGATGCGGAGCGTTACGACCATCAGCGACGAGGGGCGCGATTCGTTGAATATCTCGGCAAAACGCACCTCGATATCGTCCATCGTCTCGGTGTCGCTGTCCGCAAGTCGCGAGCGTACATCGGCAAAATAGTTTGCCAAACGCTCGTAGGCATCTTTGTCGAGAGTAAAGGCCTGCGAGCCGATGTTTACGTTAATAGTCTCTTTCATTGCAGTAAGTTTTTGAGGCTTGTTTAATATTTTAACGATGCAAATATAGGGCATATTTTTATACTATGCAAAACAAAGTACCAAAAAATTCTGCAAAAAATCAAAAAAAATATAGATACACCGCCAAATAGGGCAGTGTACCTATATTTATAATAGCAGCGACAATCGCCGATTATCTGTCGGCTCTCTCTTTGGATTTCGATTTTTTCTTGCCGGCAGCCTTAATCTCGCGAACGAGCGGCAGACGGTCGATTTGGTCGGCACGCTCGATAAAGTATTTGCGCAACTGCTTCCAAGGGTAGTACGGATCCATGTCGCTCTCGACAGGCAGACGGCACTCCTTCTCGTTGTGCAGCAACTTTACGATTACCTCGCCCGCCTTGTTACGGTAGAAGATGAATTGCAGATTGGTCGCCATCGGGGTAATGCGGAAGTCTGCCCACAACTCCTTCAAATCGGGATTGAGGAACGAAGTTCGGGCGCATTTGCCTTCGACCTGCATCGCAGCCAATGCCGCTATGACCGTAACATCGTGGCCGAAGCGCAGAAATGCCGCACGTCCGCCGTGTGCCAGAAAATCGTCGGCATCGCGCACTATTTCGCGCAGGAGTATCGAGCCGTCGTACAGAATGCCGTCTCCCCACTCCTGCGAATTGGCGAAGGTGGCGTAACGTTGGCGGTTGATTTGCTCCCACATTTTCATCCGCTCCTCGCCCGTGAAGATGTCGTTGATGCGTTCGTCGCCTTCGGTATCCTGCATGATGACGCTCAAATAGAAGAGATTGCGCACCAATTTGTCGTAACGTTTCTGCTCGGCGGCTATATCATCACGAAAATCGCTCGTGTAGATGCGGGCGAGTACATCGCCGGCAATGGCTGTGGCGACACTGTCGATTAGCATCTTTGGCTTTGCACCTGCCTCATTGAACGAGTATTTGCGACCCTTCGACGGTACGAGTACATCGTGCCAATGGTCGTTGGTGGTTGCATAGATGTCGAGCGACGGATTCAACTCTTTCAGACGGCCGTCGAATGCCGCCATCGAGAGTATGCAACGGGGTACGTTGGTGGAGCGGCTCTCGATATGTATGTTCTTGCCCTTGAACAGCATCGGGTAGTTGCGATACATGCGTTCGGCAATGTCGCGGTGTTCGGCGATGCCTTGCGGCGAGAGTTCGCCCATTCGTCCGCGCGAACGGTCGGCAACGCGATTGACTATCTGCTGCAACTTTTTGCCCTGCGGTGTCAATACCCCTTTCTTGGCTGCATTGTTGAGAAAACGCTGTGTGCGGTCGTAATTGTCGGGCGCGGCGTGCCAACGCGAGCCGTGCCGCCCGAAATGGCTGATGTAAACGGGTTTGTAGCCCTTCGGCACAGGGGTCGTTATGCTCGGCTCGTAGTGGTAGGTGTAGTAGATTCCTCCTGCGCAATCGGGATGCTTGGCAAAGAACTCGGCATCGAGCGGTTGGGCGGAAATCGTTAGTGCGAATGTCGCCGCAACGGAGAGTAAAAAGATTTTCAGTTTCATGGGTCGTATATTCTTTTGTTTTTATAGTCTGCTCTCCAAAAATTTGCGCAAATCGTCCCAGCGGTAGTAGTACGAATCGACAGGTTCGCCTGCCTCTGCAACGAGCCGTTGTACCCGCTCGCAGAAGAGTACCTTTACGAGTATGTCGCCCGCCTTGTTGCGGAAGAATACGAGTTGTACGTTCGATGCCATGGGCGATACCGTATTGACCTGCCAATCGTAGCCTATTGTCGCGTAATCGTCCGTTACTTTCGCTCCGCATCCGATGCCGAGCAGATTGACAATCGGGATGATGGTTGCATCGTGAGCAAAGCGCAACGTGGCCTGCTCGTCGCCTGTGGCAATGGCGCGATTGGCTGTTTCGATGATGTTGCGCAACAACGGTCTCGCTCCGCTGCGAACGCTCTCGACAAAGCGTGCGGATGGTCCCGTGAGGATGTAACGGCGCATATTGCAGCATCGCCACAACGCCGCCAATTCATCTTCGGTAAAGAGGTAGTCGAAGGTCGAAATGCCTACATGCGGAGTGGCCAACAATATGGCGTTGGCAAGATACATCTCGTACATGAACTCGCCTGCATCCTTTATGCGGTCGTTTGCCACGTGGCTGCCTTCGGCAAAGAGCGATGCGACGAATCGCGAAGGGTCGGGCATGTTGGCACGTCGTACCGAATCGCTGATATGCGTGGCCTCGTTCTTGATGCTGTTGAGTCCGGAGTATGCCGCAAGATAGTAGGCATTGGCGTTGCTTGCCTCCATGGTTATATCGGCTTCGGGAGCCAACCGCGAGAGTTCGTTCGCAAATGCCGCCATCGAGAGTATGCAGCGCGGTACTATTGTGGAGCGGCAATCGACGTGTGCCGGTTTGCCTTTACGGGTAGCAAAGACTTCGGGATAGGATCGGTACATGCGTTGCGCTATGCCTTTGTGTTCGGCCGCTCCGAGTGGCGACAAATCGCCGCAACGCCCTTCGGCATCTGCCGCAACACGTTGCCAATCGGCATAGAAACGTTCGCCTGTGGCAGTCAGTTCGCCCGCCTTGTGCGCAGCGGCAAAGATGTCGAGCGGCTCGTCGTACAGGCGTCTGTGAACAGTCCAACGGCAACCATGACGGCCGAGATGGCTGATATAAAACGGTTTGTAACCCTTCGGCGCAGGAGCATCGTCGGATATTTTCTCGACGGGATAGGGGCGATACAGTTCGCAATAGTAGAGCGAATCGATTTGCCGAATCTCTGCGGCCGATTGCGCCGATACGGAGAGTACCGCAAACAGCGCGGGAATGGAGCATAAAAGTTTTTTCATCGGAAAAGATAGGTTCTGTTATTGTTTGTTGGTCATTATTTCCAAAATCAGTTTGTCGGTCTGCTGCATGCCGTTGCGTCCTATGTTCGTGAGGTTGTGGATGCAGCGATCGACATCGTCGTCGATGATGCCCTCCAAAGAGGTGGTGTGGCGATGCTGTACGGCAAGTACGGCAGAGAGTACGGCTGTGGCCACACCGCTCGTTACTTTGAGCGAGCAACTCGGTTTGGCGCCGTCGCAAATCATTCCCGTAAGGTTCGCCACCATATTCTTTACGGCATAGGTAACCTCCTCATAGCCTCCGCCCATCAGATAGGTTATGCCGCAACTCGAACCCGTAGCCGCAACTACACAACCGCATAATGCCGACAGACGGCCGAGACTCTGTTTGATGTAGATGACCGTCAGGTGGCTCAAAGCGAGCGCACGCAACAACCGTTCGTGCGAAGCGTTGTTCGCTTGGCCGAAGACCACGACAGGTACGGTTGCCGATATGCCCTGATTGCCGCTGCCCGAATTGCTCATTACCGGCACCATGGCTCCGCTCATTCGGGCATCGCATGCACCGCTCGTGTAGGAGAGTATGCGGGCAAAGAGCGTGTCGCCGAATATGGTGTGATGGCTGTCGTCGTGCAACATGCGTCCGAGTCCGTGTCCGTAGTCGCCCGCAAACGAGAGTTCTGCCGCCGAGATGTTCATCTGCGCCGACTGCCAAAGAAATTCTATGTCGTCAAGCGGTACGGTCGTTGCGAAATCGAAGACTTGGCGCATCGACAATTCGTTGTCGCCGCTGCCCGTGTCGCCCGCGTCGGCACTCTTGCTGTCGAGCAACTGCCGACCGTTGAGAACGATGCTCGTGAAGTTGGTGTGCGAGCCGGCAATTACGGCCGTTGCGGTGTCGTTACCCTCGAATACCGTGGCGGAGATGTAGAGGATATGTCCGCTGTGGCTGTCGGTGCCGATTTTTATCGGAGTGTCGGCTATATAACGCTTGCCCCGCTCGACCGATTCGGGCGTTACGTCGCGCAGCACTTCGAGTCCGTATGCCGATTTGCCGACCAATGCACCGAGTGCAATGGCTATCGGCAGTCCTATCATCCCCGTATTGGGGATGCCCACTCCCATCGCATTTTTGTAGATGTTGGGGCTCAATGTTACCTCGATGCGTTCGGGTGTGCAGCCGATGGTCTCGCAAGCCTTGGCCACACACAACGCCACGGCAATCGGCTCGGTACAGCCGATTGCGGGAATAACTTCGCGTTTGATTAGCGACAATATGTCGTCGAATTCGGAGCGTGTCATTTTCGACCTGTTTTGCTGATGCACAAATATACGCTTTTTTTCGCAGTCGGGCAAATATCGGCGCAAGTTCGGCGTATCGGAATCGGCAAGCGTCGCAGAGGTCAGAGCAATCCGGCTTCGTAGGCTCGGACTATTTGGTCGAGCATCCGGTCGTTGCCTTCGGGGTCGAAGGCGAGTTTGAGATTGTTGCCGAACAACCGAGCCATAGCCTGCCAAAAACCTGCCACGAAACCTCCGCGAAACTCTTTGACGATTTCGTATGCCGTGTATTCGGTCTCGCGGTCGATTAGTTTCAGCAGCACGCGCCCCTCCGATACGGTCATCTTGCGGAGAACGGGCGTATATTTTTTGATAATCATCTTTTGGATGCCTTTGATGTAGAGTTCTCGGTCGCGCTTCGACGGCAGCCGTTTCAACTCCTGCTCCATAAGAGCCATTTCGCGTTTTGCCTCCTGCGCAATGGGATAGACCTTTTTGACGGCGCGCACCAATCGTTCGTAACGGCGCATATCCCGTCGGCGGGCATAGGTGCGTATGGGCAGCAAGTGAATCAGCGCGACCGAATCGCCGTTGTCGATGCTCCATTCCGAATACCAAACGCCTCTTGCACGCCGTTGTCCCGCAACATCGGGCGCAATGGAGCACAGCACAAGCAGCAGTATCGTCAGGCGTTTGAACATAATAATCGTTGTAAATATAGTGTAAAAATAAACGTATTGATGCGGGAAAGTATTACTTTTGTGGTATAAATTTATCGGAATATGGAGATAGGACTTACTCACTCGACGCTGACCGTTGTTGCCGAGAGCAATACGGCGGCATATATCGGCTCGGGCGATTTGGCGGTATTCGCCACACCCGCCATGGCGGCACTTATGGAGAATGCGGCTATGTTGGCCGTTGCTCCTTCGCTTGACGAGTCGCAGACGACTGTCGGCTCGCAAATCGACACCACGCACATCAAGCCTACGGCGGTGGGCGGCAAGGTGGTCGCAACGGCTGTGCTGACGGCTGTCGAGGGTCGCAAACTCACCTTCAAGGTCGAAGCCCGCGACGAGCAGGGCATCATCGGCGAGGGTACGCACGTGCGCTACATCGTCGATAGGGCGAAGTTCCTTGCCAAGTTGAAGTAAAATTTCGATTCAAAGCCCCATTGTACCACTGCCGAATCCGAAATTTTTGCTACCTTCGCACCGCATAACCGCATAACATCGAAAATTTATGTTTGAAAATTTAACCGATAAACTCGAACGGTCGTTCAAAATTCTCAAAGGCGAAGGGCGTATTACCGAGATAAATGTTGCGGAGACGCTCAAAGAGATTCGTCGTGCGCTCATCGATGCCGATGTCAATTACAAGGTCGCCAAGTCGTTTACCGACGAGGTCAAGCAGAAGGCTCTCGGACAGGACGTGTTGAAGTCGGTCAAACCGGGGCAGATGATGACCAAAATCGTCCGCGACGAATTGGCCGCGCTGATGGGCGGTACGGCAACGGACATCAAATTGGAGGGTACGCCTGCGGTTGTGCTGATTGCCGGTTTGCAGGGTTCGGGTAAAACGACCTTTTCGGGCAAAATAGCCTCGTACATCAAGAGCAAAAAGGGTCGTCAGGTGTTGCTCGTTGCGGGCGACGTGTATCGTCCTGCGGCAATCGAACAGTTGCAGATACTCGGTAATCAAATCGGCGTGCCGGTCTATACGGAGGAGGGCAACAAAAACCCTGTGCAGATAGCCGAGAACGCCATCAAGTATGCTCGTGCCAACAACTTCAACGTGGTCATCGTCGATACGGCGGGTCGTTTGGCTGTTGATGAAGAGATGATGCAGGAGATAACGGCCATAAAGGCTGCCGTACGCCCGAGCGAAACGCTCTTCGTGGTCGATTCGATGACGGGTCAGGATGCCGTCAATACCGCCCGCGAGTTCAACGAGCGGCTCGATTTCGACGGCGTGGTACTGACGAAGTTGGATGGCGATACGAGAGGCGGTGCGGCAATTTCGATTCGTTCGGTCGTAAACAAACCTCTCAAATTTATTTCGAGCGGCGAAAAGATGGATGCCTTGCAGGTCTTCCATCCCGAGCGCATGGCCGACCGAATACTCGGCATGGGCGATGTGGTGTCGCTCGTGGAACGCGCACAGGAGCAGTACGACGAGGCTGCTGCACGGCAACTGAAAAAGAAAATTGTCAAAAACCAATTCAACTTCAACGACTTCATTGCCCAAATCAACCAAATCAAAAAGATGGGCAACCTCAAAGACATAGCCTCGATGATTCCGGGTATGGGCAAGATGCTCAAAAATGTGGAAATCGGCGACGATGCCTTCAAGCAGACCGAAGCGATTATCGGGTCGATGACGCCGCTCGAAAGGGAGCGTCCCGAGATTATCAATGCGCGTCGTCGCGAGCGTATAGCCAAGGGTAGCGGAACGACGATGGCCGATGTGAATCGTCTGCTCAAACAGTTCGAGGATACGCGCAAGATGATGAAGATGGCGGCAGGCGGCAAATTGCAGATGCCGAAGATGCCTATGTTCCGCAGATAAGTGCGTTGAGCCGACCAAATAAAGCGACCGTCGAAGCAGGTTCGGCGGTCGTTTCATTTTCTGTGCGATTGTCTAATGGAAGAATATCGACGAAATCTCTTTGTAGTTGTGGACGCGCTCGATGACTTCGGCAAAGATGTCGGCGCACGACAAGACCGTAAACTTGTGCAGGTCTTTGTCTTCGCGGAGCGGAATGGTGTCGGAGACGATAACCTCTTCGAGTGCGCTTTCGTTGATGCGCTCGTATGCCGAGCCGGAGAGAACAGGGTGGGTGATTGCTGCCCGAACGCTCTTTGCACCGCGCTCCATCAACATATTCGCCGCCATGCAGATAGTACCTGCCGTGTCAATCATATCATCGACGATTAGTATGTTGCGCCCCTCGACCTCGCCTATGGCTGTCATGCTGCCGACGACATTCGGTTTGGCACGCTCCTTATGCGAGATGATGATTGGGGTTTCGAGCAACTTCGCATACGAGCCTGCCCGCTTTGCTCCGCCCATGTCGGGTGCCGCGATTGACAAATCCTCGATGTTCAGACTCTTTATGTAAGGGACGAACATCCCCGTTGCATAGAGCGCATCGACGGGAACATCGAAAAATCCCTGAATTTGGTCGGCATGGAGGTCCATCGTCATAATTCTGTCCACACCTGCGGCTACGAGCATGTTTGCCACCAACTTCGAGGTAATCGGCACGCGAGGTCGGTCTTTGCGGTCTTGACGCGCCCAGCCGAAGTAGGGTATTACGGCGATAACCTTGTATGCCGATGCGCGACGTGCTGCGTCTATCATCATCAGCAACTCCATCAGGTTGTCCGACTTGGGGAACGTGGACTGAATGATAAATACGGTGCAGCCTCGTATTGATTCGTTGTAACGCGGCTGAAATTCGCCGTCGCTGAATTCGAGACAGTCGCTGTCGCCGAGCGTGGTACCATAGGCGGTTACAATCTTCTCCGCCAGATAGCGGGAGTTGCGACCTGTGAAAAATTTGATTTTGTGGATAGCCATAATGCTGTATTATGTGTGTAGTGTTTTCGTGCTTCGAAGATAACTATTTGGTTTGAAAAAAGTACGCTTTATAATTAAATTATTTTAAGATATTATCGACAAACGCCAAAATCTCCTCTTTGCCCATGCCGTTCGCACTCGACGAGACGAGCATCGGCGGCAACTCCTCCCATTGCTCGGAGAGCCTCTTGGAGTAGGTTTCGATGGTGCGACGGCGTTGTGCCGACGACAGTTTCTCGCACTTGGTGAAGATGATGCCGAACGGGATGCCGTGTATGCCGAGTTGCTCGATGAAGGCGAGGTCGATGCGTTGCGGCTCGATGCGCGAATCGACCAGCACGAACAGAAAATGGAGCCGCTCGCACTTGAAAACATAGTCGGTGATGATTTTGGCAAAACCGCTTCGTTGGTTTTTCGATGTGCGGGCATAGCCATACCCCGGCAAATCGACCAAATACCACTCGCCGTCGATGAGAAAGTGGTTTATCAAGCGCGTTTTCCCCGGTGTGCCGGATACCTTTGCAAGTCCTTTGCGCCCCGTCAGCATATTGATAAGCGACGATTTGCCCACGTTGCTGCGCCCGATGAACGCGATATCTTTCAATCCGTCCTTCGGCACCTGCCCGAGACGCTCGGAACTGCATTTGAATTCTGCCCTTGCAATCATTGTCCGCAACCGAATGTTATTGTGCAATCAACTCGATGATGCAACTGCGGAAATCGTTCATGTCGCGGATGTCGTTGTACGGCGTGCGACGACTGCTGCCAGCAGTGAGTTCGCGGATGACCAAACCCTCCTCCATCAGGAAACGGCCGCTTACGACCTTGCCGTCGATATGCAGCGGCTTGCCCTCGACTTCGGGAGCAACCTCGCGGATGAGATATTTGCGCTCGGCATCGAGACCGCTCAGTTTGATAATCTTCTCCGGCATGTGGCGGAAATAGACCATGCGATAGACGAATGCCACGGCGTGTTCCTTTTTGTCATCGACATACATCAGCGAGGCATAATCGCGCTCGCCGTCATATGGCGAGACGAGTTTGTAGAGGTCGCCCTGCTGGATGACGGGACGCAGCCGCTTGTATTCGGCTATGGCACGCTTGGCGTAAGCCTGCTCCGCTGCTGTAAGGTCGGACGGTACCATCTCCATTCCCAAGCGGCACATCGAGGCCACGTCGAAACGGAATTTTACGGGAACACGTCGCTGCGTGTATTTGTTCTGCGTCGAACATACATGGGCGGCGAGGATGTTGGCAGGGTAGAAATCGAGCGCACCCCATTGGATATATATGCGGTGCAGTGCATCGGTCTGGTCGCTTGTCCACACCTCCTGAAAATATGGCATATAGCCGTAATTCAGGCGGTAACCTCCGGAGGCGCACAACTGTATTACCAAATCGGGATATGCGGCACGTACGCGTTTGAGAATCGATTGCAGGGCAAGATGATGCTCGACATAGAGGTTGGATTGCCGCTTTTTAGGCAGGTAGAGCGACGAGGCGTTGTACATGCACATATTGTGGTCCCATTTGATGTAACTTATCTCGGGATTCTCCTTCATCAGATTATCGACTATGCCGAATACGAAATCCTGCACCTTCGGGTTGGTCAAATCGAGCAGCATTTGCGTCTTGCCTCGTCCGTAAGATGGTTCGAAGGCGTCGTGGCGCAATACCCAATCTGGATGTTTCTCGTAGGTCTCGCTCAACGTATTGACCATCTCCGGCTCTATCCAGATGCCGAATTTGAGATTTTTGCTTTTGGCGTATGCCACCAAACTGCCTATGCCTTCGGGCAGTTTCGCCTTGCAGACCTGCCAATCGCCGAGACCGCCTTTGTCGCTGTTGTCCCGAACATATTTGTTGCCGAACCAGCCGTCGTCCATGACGAACATCTCTCCGCCCAAGCGCGAAAAATCGTTCATCATGTCGTTCATGTTGGTTTGGGTGATGTCTTGGCGCACGCCCTCCCACGAATTGAGCAGGATGTCGCGCTCCTTGGTGCCGTCGAGGATTTGATGATGACGCGCCCAATAGTGCAGATTGCGGGTCGCTTTGCCCTTGCCTTCGGTGCTGTAAGTGAATATCATCTCCGGAGTGGTCAGCGTCGATGCGGCATCGAGCGTGAAGTCGGCACCTGTCGGATTGATACCCGCAAAAATCATTATCGGCTTGCCGCTGATGCGGTTGTTCACAAACTCGATGTGGAAATTGCCTGTCCAAGCGAGCGTACCTGCTATGACGTTGCCTTCGGTCTCGCTTATTTTGCCGTCCGTGCCGAGCATGAACGAGGCGTTGTTGTGTACCGACGAACGGCCACCGTCCTGCGTCGAGATTATTTTGATGCCTTCGGCAAGCGGCTCGATGTTCTCATGATTCTCGTTGCCGTGGTCGCCGTCGAGGTGCAGCAACCAACAATCCTGCGATTTGACGGGCAGTGCCGCAGACATATATTTTTGGAGCGATACAGGCTTTTTGCCGGTGTTGGAGTATTCCGCCCAAAACTTCATTATGTCGCAATCCTTGTAGGCGTCGTAGTGCAGTTTGAGGATGAACGGATGAGCGGTGTCGGTCAAAGTAACCGTCAAATGACGCATCGTTGCATCCTCGCTCTGCTCGACATTATCCACGACCAAATTGGTGGCATTGTCGCCGTCGGAGTGCTTTATCAGGCAGGCGTGCGGCTCGGAACAGTGGGTACCGAATGCGCGGAAAGCCTGCGTGTGCATCGAACGGTGCGACGAGAATACGTCGGCAAGCGAAGCCCTTGTGCCGTAATATCGGAAATAGAGCGGTTTGCCCTCGTCAGCCGTCAGCACCAGCGTCGAGTTCGGCGTGGAAAGAGAATAGTTTTTGCATGTACCCGCCGACCAAAAGGCGAGCGACAGCAGACACAGGGTAAAAAATCGTTTCATAAGGTTTGAAGTTTTAAGTTTCTTTCGTTCGGTTTCAAAGGTCGTGCGCCATAACCGCATGGTGTCGGTCATGACATATATCGAAGGGGGTCGGTCGATATGCTCTGTTTCGACCCGACCCCCCCCCTTGCGCAGCGATGTTACTCTACCGTTACCGATTTGGCAAGGTTGCGCGGCTGATCCACATTGCGTCCCTTGATGACGGCTATGTAGTATGCGAGCAACTGTAACGGGATTGATGTCAGCAGCGGTGTCAGGCACTCCGCAATCTCGGGTACCTCTATGATGTAGTCTGCCATCTTCGAGACGATTTCGTCGCCTTCGGTTACTATCGCCAATACTCGGCCTCCACGCGCCTTGACCTGCTGGATGTTGCTTACGGTCTTTTCGTAAACGTTGTCCTTTATGGCGATGACGACGGTCGGCATTTCGTTGTCAATCAATGCGATTGTACCGTGCTTCATCTCGGCGGCAGGGTAGCCTTCGGCGTGTATGTAGGAAATCTCCTTCAATTTGAGTGCGCCCTCCAATGCGGCAGGATAGTTGTAGCCGCGACCCAGATAGAGGAAATTGTGGGCATAAGTGAAGATTTTGGCGAGGTCTTGAATCTGGCTGTCCATCTTGAAGATGTCCTTGATGAGTTTCGGCACGCGGCGCAGGTCGGAAGCAACACGGTGCAACGTTTCGTCCGAAACCGTACCCTTCATCTGACCGACCAACAATGCCAACATTGCCAATACGGTAACCTGACCCGTAAATGCCTTGGTCGATGCTACGCCGATTTCGGGACCGACATGGATGTAGCAACCCGAATGGGTGGCACGCGGAATGGAGGAGCCGATGACGTTGCAGATGCCGAATACGAATGCACCCTTCTTCTTGGCGAGTTCCAATGCGGCGAGCGTATCGGCTGTTTCACCCGATTGCGAGAGGGCGATGAGTATGTCGTGTTCGGTTACGACAGGGTTGCGGTAGCGGAATTCGCTGGCATATTCGACCTCGACCGGAATGCGGCAGAAATCCTCGATAAGGTGCTTGCCTATCAAACCGGCATGCCACGAAGTACCGCAAGCGGCGATGATGATGCGGTGGGCATTGAGGAACTTCTCCTTGTTCATCACCACGCCCGACAACACCACTCGCTTGCCATCGCTGCTGATACGGCCGCTTATGCAGTCGGCAAGGGTCTTTGGCTGCTCGAAAATCTCTTTGAGCATAAAATGAGGATAGCCGCCCTTCTCCAACTCTTCGATGCTCATCCGCAACTCGGTGATGTCGATGCAATCCTTGCTCTCGCCCTGCGCATCGAAGACGTGCAGCGGCTCGCCACGATTGACGATTGCCACCTCGCCGTCGTTGAGATATACCACCTTGTTGGTATATTCGATAATCGGCGTGGCATCCGAAGCGATAAAATACTCATCCTCGCCTACGCCGATGACCAACGGCGACGATTGGCGGGCAACGATTATCTGGTCGGGATTCTCCTTGTCGATGACGGCTATGGCGTACGCTCCGACAATTTGACGGGTAGCCTCTTTGACCGCATCGAACAACGAACAGTGGTTGGTATCCCTGATGTATTCGATAAGTTGTACGACCACTTCGGTATCGGTCTCGCTGACGAACGTGTAGCCGTGTTTGAGCAGAGCCACCTTCAATACCGTGTAGTTCTCGATTGTGCCGTTGTGGACGAGCGCGAGACGTTTGGATTGGGAGTAATGAGGGTGTGCATTGGTGTCGTTCGGCTCGCCGTGGGTAGCCCAACGAGTGTGTGCTATACCGATTGTACCGCTGAGGTCTTTGTCGCTTGCATAGTGTTCGAGAGCATCGACCTTGCCTTTGGATTTGTAAATGTTCAACTCGCCTTTCGTGCTTATCATCGCAACGCCCGATGAGTCGTAACCGCGATATTCGAGACGATGGAGTCCCTGAATCAATATGGGGTAGGCTTCGCGCTTACCGATGTATCCTACAATTCCACACATAATAGTTTTTTATTGGTTTATGAAAATTCGAATTACGGCATAAAAATCGTACAAATATATGATATTATTACGAAATAATTACAAAGTTCGTCCAAAAATGCTATCTTTGCGATGCAAATAAATTTCAACACATACTATGAAAAAAGAGTGGAATGATGTCCGCGAGTTTCATCGTAAGTTCGGACATCCCGTTGCCGAACAACCTGTCATGATTGCAAAAAAACGTGCTTTGAGCCGTGCCAAATGGATGAATGAGGAGGTTGCTGAGTTCCTTGTTGCAGAGGATATATACGAGCAGGCGGATGCCATGATTGATTTGATGTACTTCGCGCTCGGCACCATGGTCGAGATGGGTTTGGAGGCCGACGAACTGTTCGATATAGTGCAGAAGGCGAATATGGCGAAGTTGTGGCCTGACGGCAAACCTCACTACAATCCGAAAGACAACAAGGTGATAAAGCCAGAAGGGTGGGAAGATCCTGCGCCGAAAATCAAGGCGTATATTGATTCGGTCATAGAAAGTAAACGGCGATAGACGATGCTCCTGCTGGTAAAATATGCGGTGGTTGCATCGCTTGTGGTGTGGCTATCGATAAAGGCGTCCAAATATATAGACATGCTCGACAAAACCACCAAATTGTCGGGTGCATTTTTGGGCGGCGTGCTGCTCTCGGCAGTTACCTCGTTGCCCGAACTCTTTACGAGCATCTCGGCGACCGTCCTGCTGAAAAAGCCGAGCCTCTGCATCGGCAACATACTCGGTAGCGATATTTTCAATCTCGCCATATTGGCGTTGTTGGGCATGGTGGCGATTCGCAGTTTCGGACGAGCCACGATTTCGCGCGGCAACATTCTAGTTACGGCATTTGTTGCGGCTATTTACGGTGCGCTTATCTTCAATTGGTTCAACATCCTCAATTTCGAGATTGCAACAATCAACATCGTAACCATCCTGATGGTGGTGCTGTATGCCGTCGGCGTGCGCTTCCTCGCTTCGGACACAGGCAAAAAGTGCGAAGATGGTGGGTGCGTCGCATTGTCGGTCGGACAGATTGCGGTGCGATTCGTTGCGGCAAGCGTCGGCATCGTTGCATTGAGCGTCCTTATGACCTACATCACCGACGACATAGCCAAAACCTACAATATAGGAATGGGAATGGCGGGTGCCATATTCCTCGGCGTTGCCACCTCTTTGCCCGAGGTCTCCTCGACCATAGCCCTGTTCCGCATGAAGAGTTACGACATCGCCGTCGGCAATATCGTCGGCAGCAACCTCTTCAACTTCCTCGTGCTGTGCATTGCCGACGTGTTGTGCATCGGCCAAAGCGTTTACGACTATACCGATGCGAATGTGGTCAATCTGCTCGTCTTCGGTAGCGTCGCAACAGTGGCCGCGCTCTATGCACTGACCGCCAAAAAGAGCGGGTGGCGTTTTGTCGGGCTTGCGGCTGTAGTGGCGTGTTATTTCGCCTTTCTGCTGGCAGATTGATGCCGCAGACAAAAAATGTTGCCGTTTTCGACGGCTGTTTGTACCAAAATAACTATTTTTGCGTATATATACCGCTATGGATGTTACAGAGATAATAGTGCAATACCTGACCGCCAATCGCCGACTTGTCGTGCCGTCGTTCGGTGTGTTCGTCGTCAAAAACGACAACGAGGTGCTCTTCTCCGAGTTGTTGAATGACGACGACGGGGTTTTGCGCGGTCTGCTCATCGCTCGCGGATTGAGCGAATTGGCTGCGGTCGGTGCTATTGACCGATTCATCTTCAATGCGCGTTACGCACTCTCCGAAACAGGCCGTTTCGAGGTCGGTACGCTTGGGACGATAGTGCAGGAGCGTGGGGTGTTGCGATTGGCGCAACCGAGCCGCAAGCCCTCTGTCGCAACCTCTGCTCCGCAGCGGCAAGCCGTTGCCGCCCGAGAGGTCAATCCGCCTGTGCGGCATGCGGCCAAACCTCGTCGTCGAGGTACCGATTGGTTTATGATTGCGGCAATCGTCGTGGTGCTTTGCGCTGTGGCTGCAATCGTTTACGGCTACCTTTGTTCTGCCTCGCAGGGCGAACAGGACGAGGCGATGATGGATATGTTGCGGTATCGTACGGAACAACCCGCAACATCCGACAATTAAACACAAACGACTATGACAGATATACTTTCCGTAAAACAGCGATTCGGCATCATCGGCAACTCGGAACTGCTCAACAGAGCGTTGGAGATTGCCGTGCGTGTTGCTCCGACCGATTTGTCGGTATTGGTAACGGGCGAGAGCGGTGTGGGCAAGGAGTTTTTTCCGCAGGTCATCCACGCCTTCTCGGCGAGGAAACACAACAAATATGTGGCAGTGAACTGCGGTGCAATACCCGACGGTACGATAGATTCCGAGTTGTTCGGCCACGAGAAGGGGTCGTTCACGGGTGCCATCGACTCCCGCAAGGGCTATTTCGAGGAGGCCGACGGCGGTACGATATTTTTGGACGAAGTGGGCGAGTTGCCGCTTGCGACGCAGGTGCGCCTGCTGCGCGTGTTGCAGACGGGCGAATTTATGCGTGTTGGCTCGGCAAAGGTGCAGAAGACCAATGTCCGTGTCGTTGCGGCGACTAACACCAACCTTGTCAAGGCGATAGCCGACGGCAAATTCCGCGAGGATTTGTACTACCGCCTGAATACGGTGCCGATAGCGGTGCCGGCATTGCGGGAGCGTCCGGAGGATATCTATCTGCTCTTCCGCAAGTTTGCCAGCGATGTGGCGGTGCAGTATCGCATGCCTGCCATCGTCCTCGACGACGAGGCTCGCAAGATGCTTGAAGGCTACTATTGGCGCGGCAATATCCGCCAACTGAAAAATGTTGCGGAGCAGATATCGGCAATCGAGGAGACGCGCGAAATTACAGCCCCTATCTTGGCAAAATACCTTACCGAGAAGTTGGATGCTGCGCCGAGCCTTACCTCGTCGTCGCACATCGACGAGATGAACTCGGAGCGGGAGTTGCTCTACAAAATTTTGTTCGACATGCGCAACGACATCAATGATTTGAAGAGGATGTTGATGGAGATGCGCGGGGGTTATTCGGGTTCTGCGGGCGTACAGCCTGTCGAGCACAAGGATATACTCGGTCTGTTGCCCGTGCGGTCGCAGCGCAGTGCCGAACCTGCCTATGCCGAGAGCGAAGAGATTGTCGATGAGCAACCGCGCGAGATGAGCAAGGCGGATATGCAGCGCGACCAAATCGTCAAGGCACTGCGTCGTCATGGAGGCAGTCGGCGTGCCGCTGCTGCCGAGTTGTTTATGTCGGAACGTACATTGTACAGAAAAATCAAGGAGTTGGGCATCACCGACCGATAAATCTATGAAGCGTATAGCGATATTGTCTTTGGTTGCGCCGATTGTTGCGCTGATGACGGGCTGTACCGTCAAATACTCGCTTTCGGGCGCGTCGATTCCGCCCGATGCCAAAACGTTCAGCGTCGCCTATTTCCCCAACAATGCGCCGATGGTTGCACCGACGTTGAGTGCGACGATTACCGACGAACTGACCCAGAAATTCGCCACCTCGACACGCCTTACGCAGGTGCAGGATGGCGGCGATTTCGCATTCGAGGGCGAGATTATAGGCTACACCTCCGCGACCTCATCGGTGTCGAGCGGCGACTATGCTCTGCAAAACCGATTGACCATCACCGTCAAAGTCAAGTTTACGAATGCGCTCGACGACAAGATGTCGTTCAACAAGACCTTCTCGGCATACGCCGATTACGACTCGACCCGACTGCTTACCGAAGTGCAGGACGAACTGATAACCGAGATTGTGAATCAACTCGTAACCGATATTTTCCAAGCGTCGGCATCGAATTGGTAGAGAATTATGGAGAGGCTGAAAAATTATTTGCGTTCCGATGCCCGTTCCCGTGCGGCCGATGCCCTTCTGCCCGAAGAGGTGCCTGCCGGATACGGCTGGTTTACCGTGGCGCGTGCGGTGCAGGCCCAAGCGGCAGATTCGGCAGATACGCTCGCAGCAACGCTGCAATGCAATCGCGCAGTGTCGTCGTTGCAACTCAAAGCGATTGACGCAGAGAGCCTTGCTGCGGTTACGGAGGGCGAGATAATCGACAACTTCCTGAGGATGGCCGACTACCGTATCGTGGCAGACGAAGAGGGCGAGGCCGACGACATCCGTACCACTGCCCACTTGGATGAGGAGGATGATTTGGTGTCGGAGGAACTTGCCGAGGTCTATGCGGCGCAGGGTATGAATGCGGCTGCCATTGAAATATATCGCAAATTAAGTTTGCTAAATACGGAAAAAAGTATTTACTTTGCCGAGAAAATCAAAAAACTGACGAATAATAATTAACAACAGATAGGATTATGTTATACACACTTTGTATCGTATTGATTTTGATTGCCAGCGTGCTTATCGTGCTTGCCGTGCTCGTGCAGAGTCCGAAAAGCGGTATGGCTGCCAATTTCGGCGCATCGAATCAGGTTATGGGCGTACGCCAGACGGCAGATTTCCTCGAAAAATTCACTTGGGGTATGGCTGTTGCCATCTTGATATTGAGCCTTGTGGCAACGTTGGCTATGGACAGCCACCTTGTTTCGCAGAGCAACTCCTCGGCAGCGAAGGATGCGGGTGCGCTTATCGAGAAACTCGCCACTCCGGAGCCGCAGCAGACGATGCCGCAGGTCGAGATTCCCGCCGCAGAGACGGCAGCGACCGACAATCAACCGGCAGCGCAGGAGTAATCGCTCCGCACCGTCGGGCTTCCGGAAATGCCCAACCAACCGACCATATTCGCGAATATGGTCGGTTTTGTGTTGCCGGTTGGTGCGCATAACTGGATTCTTATCACTTGCGACCTTTTATAGGAGTTCTAAGAGTTCTAAGAGAACTATGATACGCAGCAAGGTTGTTTATTTTTTTTCTATACGCCCTCTGCCTTCGTAGAACTCTTAGTTCTCTTAGGTCTCATAGAATCGTCGGCACGCAACAACCTCTCCGTTATACCCGCGACCGAAAATAAAATTTGCGGGGCAACAGCCCCGCAAACTCTAATCACTATCCACTAAATAATTCAGTCTCCGTCCACGATGGAGCGGATATTTTTTATCAGCATCGACACGGCGACCGAGTTGAATCCGCCTTCGGGGATAATCACATCGGCGTATCGTTTCGACGGCTCGACAAACTCCTCGTGCATCGGCTTGACGGTGGTGGTGTATTGGGTTATTACCGACTCCATCGAGCGGCCTCTGTCGCGCACATCGCGTAGAATACGGCGAGCCAAACGGATGTCGGCATCGGTATCGACATAGACCTTGATGTCCATCAAATCGCGCAACTCCTTGTTCTCGAATATCAGGATGCCGTCGATGATAATGACCTTCGACGGTTTTACGGGAATGGTCTCGGCGGTGCGGTTGTGATCGACGAACGAATATACGGGACGCTCTATCGGCACATTGCTTTTCAGTGCGCGGATATGCTCGACCAACATATCGGTATCGAATGCCTGCGGATGGTCGTAGTTGAGTTTGGTGCGCTCCTCGTATGAGAGTTCGGGATGCGCCTTGTAGTAGTAGTCGTGGCACAATGTAGCCACGTCATCGTCCTTGAAAGCCTCCTGCAAACGTTTTACAAGGGTGCTCTTGCCGGAGCCTGTGCCGCCTGCGACACCGATTACCGTTACCTCCATGATGATAGTAGTTTTTGAGTATAATTTGTTAAGGAGAAAGAGGCTGCCGACTTGCAGCCGGTAACCTCTTTCTCAATGTTAAGCGTCGATGTTTGCGTAGTGGGCATTTCGCTCGATGAACTCTCGTCGCGGTGCGACATCGTCGCCCATGAGCATCGAGAATATGCGGTCGGCTTCGGCGGCATTCTCGATTGTAACCTGCCGCAATATGCGGGTGTCGGGATTCATCGTCGTCTCCCACAGTTGGTGGGCATTCATCTCGCCCAAACCTTTGTATCGCTGTACATGCACACCCTTTGCGCCGAACTCTTCGGTGATGGCATCGCGCTCCTTCTCGGTCCAGCAATAACGCTCGCGGTTGCCCTTTTTGACGAGATAAAGCGGCGGGGTAGCGATATAGACGTGGCCGTTCTCGATGAGTTCCTTCATCTTGCGGAAGAAGAACGTCAGCATCAGCGTCGCGATGTGCGCACCATCGACATCGGCATCGGTCATGATGATAATTTTGTCGTAACGCAGACCCTCCAAGTTCAGAGCCTTGCTGTCCTCTTCGGTGCCGATTTTGACACCCAAGGCGATGAACATGTTCTTAATCTCCTCGTTGTCCCACATGCGGTGTTCGAGAGCCTTCTCGACATTGAGAATTTTACCGCGCAACGGCATAATCGCTTGGAAATTGCGGTCTCGACCCTGCTTTGCCGTACCGCCTGCCGAATCTCCCTCGACGAAGAATATCTCGGCAATCGAACGGTCGCGGCTCGAACAGTCGGCGAGTTTACCCGGCAGACCTGCACCCGAAAGCGGACTCTTGCGCTGTACCGCTTCGCGTGCCGAACGGGCAGCATGGCGGGCTGTCGCAGCCAAAATGACCTTCTCGACTATGGCACGGGCATTGCGCGGATTCTCCTCCAAATAGTTGGTCAGAGCCGCCGACATCGCTTGATCTACTGCCGCAGCGACCTCGTCGTTGCCGAGTTTGGTCTTTGTCTGACCCTCGAATTGCGGCTCGGCAACCTTGACCGATACGACAGCCGTCAATCCTTCGCGGAAGTCGTCGCCACTGATTTCGAATTTCAGTTTCGAGAGCATGCCCGAATCGTCGGCATATTTTTTCAACGTGCGGGTGAGTGCGCGACGGAAACCCGTCAGGTGCGTACCGCCCTCTATGGTGTTGATGTTGTTTACGTAGGAGTGTACATTCTCCGAGAAGGAGTTGTTGTACTGCATGGCAACCTCGACAGGCACGCCGTTCTTCTCGGCATCGAGATATATGATTGAGTCGATAATCGGCTCGCCGCGAGTGGCATCGAGATATTTGACGAACTCCTTCAATCCCTCCTCCGAATGGAACGACTCGCTTATGGGTGCGCCCTGCTCGTCGCTCTGCCGTTTGTCGGTAAGCGTCAGGCGGATGCCCTTGTTCAAAAAGGCAAGTTCGCGCAGACGGTTGGCGAGAATGTCGTATTTGTATTCGGTCGTGTGAGTGAAAATCTCGGCATCGGGCTTGAAGGTTATGATTGTACCTCTGTCGCTGCAAGCGCCGATAATCTCCACCTCCGAAGTCGGTTTGCCCTGACTGTACGTCTGGCGGAAAATTTTGCCGTCGCGGTGGATTTCCGCCACGAGCAGCGTCGAGAGCGCATTGACACACGAGACACCGACACCGTGCAGACCGCCCGAGACCTTGTAACTGCCTTTGTCGAACTTACCGCCCGCATGCAATACGGTCAGTACCACCTCCAAAGCCGATTTGCCCTCCTTCTCGTGGAAGTCTGTCGGGATGCCTCGACCGTTGTCGCGTACGGTGATGGAGTTGTCCTCGTTGATTGTTACGTAAATATCGTTGCAGTAGCCTGCCAAAGCCTCGTCGATGGAGTTGTCCACCACCTCATAGACAAGGTGATGCAGACCCTTTTCGCCAATGTCGCCGATATACATCGCAGGGCGTTTGCGGACGGCTTCCAAACCCTCCAATACTTGGATATTGGAGGCGGAGTACTCCTCTTCCCTGCCTTTTGTTACATTTACTTCTTCACTCATTTCGATTGACGATTTATAATTATAAATCGGGATTGTTTATTATCGTACAAAAATAGTGTTTTTTTCTCAAACTGCCAACTCTAAATCGCAGTTTCGATACCGAGCAGTTCGCTGATGTCGATTTCGCGGATTCGGTTGTGGGCAAAGAGCAGCGTGCGCGAAGGGTGGCTCTCGATGAACGAGGTGTTGTGCGTGGACATGACAATCGCCGTACCCGACTGCGCAATCGAGTGGAACAGAGCCACTATGCTCTCTGCCGTAACGGGGTCGAGGTTGCCCGTGGGCTCGTCCGCCAAAATCAGTTCGGGCGAATTGAGCAGGGCGCGGGCAATGACCAATCGCTGCTGTTCGCCGCCCGAGAGTTCGAACGGCATCTTGTGGTGCTTATCGGCAAGGCAGACCTTGTCGAGTATCTCGTCGATGCGGCTGCGCATGGCCTTCTCGTCCTTCCATCCCGTAGCCAACAATACATAGCGCAGATTCTCGGCAACGTTGCGGTCGGTCAGCAGTTGCATATCCTGAAAGACTATGCCGATTTTGCGCCGCAGGTAGGGTATCCGGCTGCTGCGCAGTCCGCGCAATTCGAAGCCTGCCACTTCGCCCTCGCCCTCCACGAGGGGCAGTTCGGCATAGAGCGTTTTCAATAGCGAACTCTTGCCGCTGCCGACTCTGCCGATAAGATAGACAAACTCGCCTGCCTGTATCTCCAAATCGACATCCGACAGCACCAACTCGCCCTCTTTTTTGGCACGCCGTGCATCGGTCAGTGTCGCAAACGGGTCGTCGTGATGATAGATGGCGACATTTTTGAGCCTTACCACACAATTCTTTGCCATTGTCCCGAAACTCTGTTTTACATCTGTCAAAGATAGCGAAAATCTGCTTTTCGACAAAATAATTCCGCAAGTTTGATGATTTTGCGCCCGAATTGCATTATCTTTGCCGCAAAGTTTCCAATGAAACTCTCCCCGACCAAAGGGGGTGACCGGTTTTGACAGCAGGCAGAGTTTGATTGTAAGCACGTCGAGCGTTGTGTGGTATCTCGTTAATCGTAACACTCAAACTACAAATGGCAATAACAGCTATGCACTCGCTGCCTAATTTTCAAGGAAAATTGGCTTAATCGCCTGACACAAGGTTGTCTGGCGACGAGTATCCCGAACGATTGTTCTGCTCCTTAACGATTGTTCATACGGGGTATCGATTATTTGGAGATAGTGCGGTGCGAGCCTCGCGTATCGTGCGAAAATTCGGAGGCTGGGATTCGCGTTCGGCTGTTGCCTGCCTGATGCGGATAGGAGGATGAAAGGCGACTAAACGTGTAGAAAGCATTCGGGTTCCCTGTTTGGACGCGGGTTCGACTCCCGCCACCTCCACTCGGAGCAACGCGACCGATTCAATCGGCCGCGTTTTTGTTTGCGATGCCCGCTTCGTCGGTGTCGCCGGCTCGGTTGTCTGCCTCCTCTGCCTGCATTTTTGTATGTTCGTATGTCAAAGAACGCTTCGAATCGATACTGCAAAGATAGTGCGTCGCACAAGCCTTGTCAAGACAGGAATAATAGAAATAATTGCCTCTGTATCGTGTTGATAGATAGCGTAAAAGATGTCGCTGCGCGATTTTTTTTGTAAAAAGTTTATCAACATTTCGCTGTTCGGCGATGCTATATTTGTGTCAATCGCGCCTCTGCCCGACGTGCGGCAGGGTGCATAATCTTAAACTCATAATAATTATGACAATAAATCGCGGTTATCTCAAAGTGC
>CALYVN010000014.1 GCA_945494785.1 uncultured Alistipes sp. | reverse complement strand
CGAGCAGAATCGAACTGCTATTTAAAGTTTAGGAAACTTCCGTTCTATCCATTGAACTACGGAGGCAGCGTATCGGATTGCAAATATAGCGAAAAAAATCTATTTTTGCGCGAACATTGAAAAGCAATCATGAAACACGCACTCGTTGTCTTCGATTTGGACGGCACTCTGCTCGATACCATCGGCGATTTGGCGGCCGCCTGCAACCATATTTTACGCATGCGCAAGTTGCCGGAGTACGATTATCCGACCTACTGCGGTTTTGTCGGCAACGGCATTACGCGCCTTATCGAACGGGCATTGCCCGAACATCTGCGCACGGAGGAGTATATCGCCGATGCACGTCGCGATTTTGTGGACTATTACATCGGGCATATCGACGTACACACTCGCCCTTACGACGGAGTAACGGAACTGTTGGAGCGGCTCTCGGAGAGCGATTGCCGCTTGGCTGTCGCATCCAACAAATTCCACGAAGGCACTACCCGACTCATCAGCCGTTTCTTTCCCGCCATACGCTTTGATGCGGTTTACGGCAACTGCGTAGGCATGCCACTCAAACCCGATGCGGCGTTGTTGCAGTCTATTATGCGCGAATGCGGCAGCGATGCGACGCATTGTTGCATGATTGGCGATTCGGGTGTGGATATGCAGACGGCACACAATGCCGCAACCCATTCGATAGGCGTAACATGGGGCTTCCGTACCCGTGAGGAACTTGTTGCCAACGGAGCGGAATGCATTGCCGACAATCCGTCGGAGATACCCGCCATATTGCGCGATTACGGCATGATTGCCTAATCGCGTCGCTCCACAGGCTGCAATTCGACCCGCAACACCACCCGTTTGCCGCGTTTGGCATTCATCGTAAATCCTATGCGCGAAGTGTCGGGATTCGGCTCGTCGTAATCGTGCGGCGGATTGTTCGACAACACGAACGGCTTCACCTTCGTCGGCGACAAGGCTTTTACAATCAGCGTGCGCCCATTCTGTCGCAACTCTATGGTACGGCTGTCCACAATGCGCGGCACAGCAGCAGTCGTCATCGTCCAACGGATGGCACACGGCTTATCGCCCGCCGTAATGTCGTCCTCGACAACGACCCGTGCCGTATCGTAGATAACGATGCGCCTATATGCCTTTTCAACATCGAACAACACGGGAGTCATATCGAACTTCACTCCGTAGCGACCGCCTTCGGAGTATGTTTCAACCATCTCTGCCTTGCCTTCGTAGCGCATAGGACGGTCATTTACCATAATCGTACCGTGCGATTGGTTGTTCAGACGGAATATCGACCATCGGTCGCTGTTCTGACCCTTTGCAAAGAGTTTGATGCCCCGTTTTTCGAGCGCATGATAATTCTGCGAGCCCAAATCGATTGCCCAGCGCACACCTCCCCACTCATATACGAACGAACCCGCATCCATGTGGGCGTGCGAATGGCTCGGCGTGCCTCCTTTGGCGGCAAGATATGTGTCGTCAGACTTCGTCCAACCGCTGCGATATATGAACAGCGGCATCTCTCCCCTGCCGTACCAACATTTTCCGTCCATAGGCCGAGCCTCCGACATATCGCAACGCGCAGCGAAGAGCATGGCAAATGGCAACATCCGCGCACTCTCTATCCGCAACGGCTTCATCGACGATATGCGTTGCCTTTCAGCCCATGCGAGCGACATATCGCCCGTTTCGGCGGCAAACCAATAGAGCAGAGGATTGCCTACCGCAAGTGCTTTGGCGGAATCGGAGAAATTGAAACAACACCCCGACGGAGCAACCATATAGTTCATAAATTCGGCCGAAGCAACAAGCCCTGCCGACTTTTCCAAACCCGAACTATCGCCACACGCCGAACGCAACGCCTCGATAAGTAGCACCTCGTACCACGTACCGTATGCCCAATAGCCGTAACCTTCGGGATAGATACCGTCGGGAGCATAACTGCGCAAGGCTTTCGGATTCGTCTCCAACGCCTTGCCGACAATCGCAGCCGCAAGGTCGGGGCACAATTCGCCGACAGCCAATGCGCCCATTGCCAAACCGCCGTTGCACACCTGATTCCAATTATTGCCGCTGCGATAGAACCACATCTGCTTGTCGCTTTCCGCACCCAGAAGACCTTTGCGTATAACGGCATCGGCGATAGTGCGGCGACTCCGAGCGGGCAATGCGTCGTAGAGCCAATCGTAACCTATCGCCAGTGCCGCCGTCATTTCGGCCACATCGAGAAAGTGCGACGGATTCCAATCGGCGAACGATGATGCCGCCAGCATTTCTGCTTCGGCACGGGAGGCATATTTCGCGTCGCCCGTGTAGAGGTACATGTAAGCGCAAAACACAACCCGTTCGAACACCCTGCGCGATATGGTGAGCAATCGTCTGCCCTCCATCACACGTGTCTGTACAGGCTCGGCGAGATATTTGTTCGTGCGGCGGGCGATGAATTGGTGCAACCGCGCCGCAGCCTCGTCCTTCGCCACCATGTCGCGCACCGCCGCCATATCGCCTTCATGCAGAATCAGACGAGGATGTTGCTGCGCGATGATATCGTCGGCCGATGAAGCCATTGCCGCAAACGAACAGCCGATAGCCATAAAAAGTATCAAAAGTCGTCTCATTGCATCGTGTCAGTTTTGCTTTGACAAATTTAACGCATTTCTGACAAATTGGCAACCGCGTATGACACGCCGAGCGGGATTTTGTCATAAAAACGGGGGTTGCACACTTTGGCATATCTATTGCGCAATCCGCCGATGTACGCGACGAGTGCGCAAACAACGAGCGCACGACGGCAAAAGAGAGCAAACAAACTAACAATAAACCAATAAACAAACGATTATGAACGTAAAACCACTTTCGGACAGGGTTGTAGTACTCCCTAATCCGGCAGAAGAGAAGACCGCAGGCGGATTGATTATCCCCGACACGGCAAAAGAGAAACCGCTTGCAGGCAAAGTAGTTGCGGCAGGTCCCGGCACCAACGAGATTAAAATGGAGGTAAAGGTTGGCGACGAGGTACTCTATGGCAAGTATGCAGGTACCGAGATAAACATCGAAGGCACGGATTACCTCATCATGAAGCAGTCGGATATTTTGGCAATCATCGGCTAATCGACCGACACACAAACAAAGTCTAACAGTTAAAAATTGAAATGCTATGGCAAAAGAGATTAAATATAACATGGAGGCGCGCGACATGCTCAAAGAGGGTGTCGATGCGTTGGCAAATGCCGTGAAGGTTACACTCGGTCCGAAGGGTCGCAACGTGATTATCGACAAGAAATTCGGCGCACCTCAGGTTACCAAAGATGGTGTTACGGTAGCCAAAGAGGTCGAGTTGGAAGATGCTTTCGCCAACATGGGTGCGCAGATGGTCAAAGAGGTTGCTTCGAAGACCAACGACGATGCGGGCGACGGTACGACCACCGCAACCGTATTGGCTCAATCGCTGATAGGAGTGGGCTTGAAGAATGTTACGGCAGGTGCCAATCCGATGGATTTGAAGCGCGGTATCGACAAGGCGGTTGCAACGGTTGTCGAGTCGTTGCGCAAACAGAGTCAGGAGGTCGGCTCGGATTTCGCCAAAATCGAGCAGGTGGCAACAATCTCCGCCAACAACGACCACAACATCGGCAAACTCATCGCCGAGGCCATGGCGAAGGTCAATAAAGAGGGCGTAATTACCGTCGAGGAGGCAAAAGGCACAGACACTCACGTCGAGGTTGTCGAAGGCATGCAGTTCGACCGCGGTTACATCTCGGCATATTTCATCACCGACACCGAAAAGATGGAGGCACAACTCGAAAAGCCTTACATCCTGATTACCGACAAGAAAATCTCCACGATGAAGGAGTTGATGGGCGTGTTGGAGCCTGTCGCTCAAAGCGGACGTGCGCTGCTCATCATCGCCGAGGATGTCGATGGCGAGGCTTTGTCGGCACTTGTCGTGAACAAGTTGCGCGGCACGTTGAAGATTGCCGCCTGCAAAGCCCCGGGTTTCGGCGACCGTCGCAAGGAGATGTTGGAGGACATAGCCGCATTGACGGGTGCAACAGTGATTTCGACCGACAAGGGCATGAAACTCGACGACGCAACTCTCGAAATGCTCGGATGCGCCGAGAAAGTTAGCCTCAACAAGGAGAACACCACCATCGTCGATGGTTGCGGCGACAAGACTGCAATCAAGGCGCGTGTGGACCAGATTCGTGCATCGATTGAGGCGTCGAAGTCCGACTACGACCGCGAGAAGTTGCAGGAGCGTCTTGCAAAATTGGCAGGAGGTGTTGCAGTGCTGTATGTCGGTGCCGCTACCGAAGTCGAGATGAAGGAGAAGAAAGACCGCGTGGACGATGCGCTTGCCGCAACCCGTGCCGCTGTCGAAGAGGGTATCGTACCGGGTGGCGGTGTAGCCTATATCCGTGCCGTGGATGCTCTCGAAAACCTGAAAGGCGACAACGACGACCAGACCACAGGCATACAGATTGTAAAACGTGCCATCGAAGAGCCGTTGCGTCAGATTGTGAACAACGCCGGTGGCGAAGGCTCGGTCGTTGTGAACAAAGTTCGCGAAGGCAAAGGCTCGTTCGGCTACAATGCACGCGACGACCGCTACGAGGATATGCTCGCTGCGGGTATCATCGACCCTACGAAGGTATCGCGTGTAGCGTTGGAGAATGCCGCATCGATTGCATCGATGTTCCTGACAACCGAGTGCGTGTTGGCAGAGAAAAAATCGGCAGAACCTGCTGCCCCTGCAATGCCGGCAGGCGGTATGGGCGGCATGATGTAGCAATCTGCCCATGTAAGAAACGTCCCGAAAGCATGCGCTTTCGGGACGTTTCTTATGCTTTCTTGCAAGTAAATTATAACGCCACAATTTGCCGACTACCCGATAGCGTCGAGGTGCGTAAGAATCGGTAAAATGCAAGGCTTCGCGAAGGAGGGCGATGGGAGTTTACTCGATGTAAATGACCGCGCCCGACGACGAGGATAACGCAGCAGTTTGCCGGTTATTACGCACCGCCCTTGGAGTGTTTACCAATCAAATACTCCACCCTATCGACAATCATCTGCGGAGTTATTGCACGAATACACCGCACATCTCCCCACTTGCAGGGCTTATTGCCATAGATTGAGCAAGGACGGCACTCCATCTCCTTTTGCAGTACGCCCTCCGCATCGCACCCGTAACCGAGAAATCCGAGCTCGGGATGTGTTGCGCCCCATACCGAAACGACAGGTGTAGCCGTCAAAGAACAGAGGTGCATCACGAGCGAGTCCATCGATACCACGCAATCGAGGTTGGCGATAAGGGCGATTTCGCCTTCGAGATTCAGTTTGCCGAAGACCGCCGTTACATTAGGATATGCGGCCTCCATATCTTTGGCGAATTGTTGTTCCTCTCCTCCTCCGCTGTGGATAAACACGCGCTCGTAACGCTTGGCGAGCAACGCGACCGTTTCACTGCGCAACTCCTGCGGATATGTCTTGCCCTCGTGCGCCGAGAAGGGTGCGAAACCGACCCATAGGCCTTTTTTCTCGCCCATCGGGTTGGTATATTTGTGTCCGACCGCAATCGGCTCGGGGTCGCCGAACACGAATCCGAGCCGGCGGAACACGTCGCAATAGCGGATAACCGTATGTTTCAGCGGCACGGCATCATTCTGACTGTAACCCAAGCGGAACCACTTTTCGATGCGGCCTTTGCGAATATGGGCAGAGCGCAGACCCAGCAACCGCAGAAAAAGGGTTACCGTAATTGTGCGCAGCACGAAATGGGTATCGGCAACGGCATCTATGCCGCGCTTCTTGACGAGTCGGGCAAATTGCAACAATCCCTTTACCGAACTATGCTCCTCGTTCGTATTGAGGAACATGAAATCAACATCCAAGCCCTCGAAAAAAGGCTCGAACAACTTGCGTGTCGCAACGGTTATTTTCAGGTCTGGATAGGCCTTGCGCAATGCCCGTATCGCGTGCGGCAACATGGCCACATCGCCCATTGCCGACACACGCAACACGAGCAGATGTTTCGGCAAATTATTTTGCTCCATAGAGTACAGGATTGAGTGCGGGATCGTTGTACATCTTCATCTGTTTGTAGGTCTTCATATACTTACGACCCGATTCGATGTCCGCTATCAACTCTTCGATTGCCGTCGAGAGGTCCTGCTGTTGCGAGAGCAATACGTCCAATTTCTTTTGGCAGGCGGCACGGTGTTGGTCGTCCACGTCGGTACGCACCGTTTCGCAGCGCATATGGTATATTTTAAGAGCCAAAATCGACAGACGATCTATCGCCCATGCGGGAGTTTCGGTATTGATTTTGGCATCGGGAGCAACCTCGACATCCTTGTATTTGTCGAGCAGATACGAATCGATATACTCCACCATATCCGTCCTCACCTGATTCGAACGGTCGATGCGGCGTTTGATTTGCAAAGCCTCGACAGGGTCGATATTCGGATTGCGGATGATGTCCTCCAAATGCCATTGGACGGTATCCACCCAATTCTTTTCGTATAGCAGATGGTTCAAAGAACCCTTCTCGAAGGGGTTTTGCGACGGATGATCTACATCGTCGAACTTATGGTAATCGTCTATTACCCGTACAAAAATTTGATTCGCTTGTTCCGTAAACATGGCTTTGCCCAATAATTATAAATTCCAAAAAATTTCCGATAAATTTGTTACCTTTGCCAAGCAACATATTACAAAGATAATGAAATTTTCACAAAAGGCAATAGTCTCGTCGCTTTTCGCCATTTTGTTCGTCGGCATCGTCGCTGCACAAACCCGCCAAACGCGCGAAGAGTACATAGCACGCTACAAGCACATAGCCATCGCCCACATGGAGCGTTACGGCATTCCCGCAAGTATCACCATGGCGCAGGGCATACTCGAATCCGACTGCGGCAACAGCCGATTGGCTCGCAACTCCAACAACCACTTCGGCATCAAATGCAAGAAGTCGTGGACGGGAGACCGTGTCTATCACGACGACGATGCCAAAGGCGAATGTTTCCGCAGTTATCGGTCTATCGAGGAGTCGTATTTGGACCATGCCGAATTTCTCGACTCTTCGCCGCGTTACGATTCGCTCTTCGCCTACTCCCCCACCGACTATCGCAGTTGGGCGCGAGGTTTGAAGGCGGCAGGCTATGCAACGGCACCCGACTATGCGCAACGACTAATCAAAATCATCGAGGATTCGCACCTTTATCTGTTGGACCAAGACAACGGCAGCCGTCGTTATGCCTCGTATATAGCCTCCCAATCGGGCGACGAACCTTCGCGCCAATTCGAGAGCCAAAGCACGGCAACGTCTGAGGAACTCATCAACCCCGATGCCTACCGTGTCAATATAAAGACCTTCGGCGGTTACAACATATACCGCACCAACAAGGTCTATTATGTCGTGGCGAAAGAGGGCGACACCTATAGGTCGCTCGGTGCGCTGTTCCACATCTCCGAACGCACCCTTCGCAAATTCAACGATGCACCCAAAAACACGCCTCTCGGCAAAGGCGACATAGTCTATATCGAGCGCAAAAAGGCTCGTTGGGAGGGTAATGCCCACATGCACACCATACGTCGCGACGAGACGCTCCATTCGCTCGCCCAATCCTACGGCATTCGCGAACGCTCGTTGGCCAAAATCAACCGCATAAGCAGAGGAAGCCAACTGCGCAACGGACAGATAATAAAGTTGAAATAAAAGGGTGACCGCCCAAAAAATACGCCGATACTTTGTGGTATCGGTGTATTTTTATTTATATTTGTATAACAAAAAAAGCAATACGGTTATGAAAAGAATACTTATTGTCGGAGCAGGCGGTCAGATTGGCTCGGAACTCACGCCCTATCTGCGTGCGATTTACGGCGAAGCGAATGTGGTTGCCACGGATGTACGCGAATGCAAGGCTTTGGCAGAAACGGGTCCTTTCGAGGTGCTGGATGCGCTGAATCCGACCAATATGGCTTCGGTTGTCGCCCGCCACAGAATAGACACCATATTCAACCTCGTCGCCCTCTTGTCGGCAGTTGGCGAACGCAATCCGCAAATGGCTTGGGGTGTCAATATGGGGGCTTTGCTCAACTCGCTCGAAGTGGCACGACAGCACCACTGCGCAGTCTTTACGCCGAGTTCCATAGGTGCATTCGGTCCATCGTCGCCGAAGGACGGCACTCCGCAGGATACCATCATGCAGCCTACGACCATATACGGCATCTGCAAGGTTACGGGCGAACTGCTCGGCAACTACTATGCCCATAAATACGGCTTGGACACTCGCTCAATCCGTTTCCCGGGAATCATCTCCAACAAGACCTTGCCCGGAGGAGGAACTACCGATTACGCCGTCGAAATCTACTACGAGGCCATCCGGCACGGTCGCTATACATGCGCCGTACCGCACGACGTATATATGGACATGATTTATATGCCCGATGCACTGAAAGCGGTCGTGGAGTTGATGGAGGCCGACCCTGCGCGTCTGCGCCACAGAAATTCGTTCAACATCGCGTCGATGAGTTTTACACCGGAGATTATCGCCGCCGAGATTCGTCGCCATATTCCGACGTTCGAAATGACCTACGATGTCGATCCAGTCAAGGATGAGATTTCGCGCAGTTGGCCGAATTATCTCGACGACTCCTGCGCTCGCGAGGAGTGGGGTTGGAAGCCCGATTGGGACCTTGCACGCACGACAGAGGATATGCTTGCCGCCGTTCGTCGCAAGTTGGAGGCAGAGAAATAAGTTGTCTGCCCGAATACGACAAACGCTCCGAATCGATTCGGAGCGTTTTTATTAAGGTAAACAACCCTATCGGGTCTGCTTTGCCAATTCGCCGCGTATTGCGGCAGCGATTGCTTTCAGCCCCGATTCCGTAGCACCGAGACCCACATAAACTATCTTGCCGTCGCGACCCACCACAACGGTACGCGGCACACCGCTCTTGGCATAGAGATTGAAGATGTCCCGATTCGTATCGACGAGCGTAATCGGGCGCAGATAGGAATAGGCCGCCTTGCCGTTCGGCGAATCGAAAAAAGCGATGAGCGACTCGCGCGTATCCTTGTTGGCTATCGGCAAAAAGACGAAATCATTGTTGTCGGCAAATTCGGCTATCGTTGCCGGCAGATTGTCGGTGTGCAGTTCTTGTCGGCACGGTCCGCACCAACTGCCCCAAAATGTCAGCAACACCACCTTGCCCGAGTAGTCGGACAGGCTTACGCTCGTGCCGTCGATGCGTTTGCCCGTAAAGTCGGCAGCCTTGTCGCCCTCGAACAGAATCGAGGTCTGCGCCTTTACTTGGCGCAGCATCTCGTCGTCCTGCGCCATGCCAACGCCTGCAACGGCGAATACCACGAATGTCAATACAAAAACAAATCTTTTCATAATCCGATTCTGTTCGGCAACTCCGTTTCCCGACCTAAACGTGGCGCAAAATCTCCTCCAAGCCGTCGAAATGGCACTTGTAGTCCTCCAACGAACGACGGATAACCTCGTATGCCTCCTCCTTGCCGTAGGTCTCGATAATCTCCACGCGCTTCGGTTTGGTGGTATCGCTGTCCGGCATATCCTTATAGGTAAGGAAATAGTGTTTCAGTCGGTTCACAATCGTATGCGGCAGTTCCGATATGTCGTTGTAACCGCTGTACGTCGCATCGTGGCGCAATACGGCAATTATCTTGTCGTCGGCATCGTTGCCGTCCAACATACGGAATCCGCCAATAGGCTTGACATTGACGATGATGTCGCCGTGGGCAATGGTACGCTCGGTCAAAACGCAAATATCCAGCGGGTCGCCGTCGCCGAGTATATTCGTGCGACCGCTCTGCTGCATACAGTATTTCGCCACGCCATCGCCGCAGAAACTTTGCGGAATAAAGCCGTAAAGAGCGGGAATGACAGTCGAGTATTTTTGCGGACGGTCGATTTTGATGTAACCGCTCACCTTGTCGAGTTCGTATTTTACGGTATCGGTAGGCACCATCTCTATAAATGCCGTAACAATCTCGGGAGCCTTTTCGCCCACCTCTATACCATGCCAAGGGTGCGACTTGTAACGCAAGCCCATCAATCGCGCAATAGGGTCATTGATTTTGTTTCCCATATTTCAATATCTTTGCTTTTAATGCCACAAAGATATTAAAATAAATGATAGATACTGCGGAAACCGAGCGATATTTGCCTGCATATACCCTGCCGTTGCGTCGGAATCATGGGCAATAGTGCCGCACATCGTCGAGCGTGATGCGTCGGTCGCTCAATATAACAAGGCGTTCGATTGCGTTGCGCAGTTCGCGAACGTTACCGCTCCACTCCATCTGCGACAATGCGGCGAGGGCATCCGCATCGATGCTTTTCGGCGCCATGCGGTTTTCGGCACACAATCTGCCGAGAAAATACTCTGTCAGCAGCGGAACATCGCCCTCTCTTTCGCGCAACGGAGGCAATTCGATGACGATGACGGCTATTCGGTGGTACAAATCCTCGCGGAAATTGCCCTTGCGAATCTCCTCGCGCAGATTCTTGTTGGTGGCGGCAATGACACGGACATCGACCTTTATGTCGCCGTCACTTCCCACGCGCGATATTTTATGTTCCTGCAAAGCCCTCAACACCTTTGCCTGCGCCGCAAGCGACATATCGCCGATTTCGTCCATAAACAGCGTTCCGCCGTCGGCCTGTTCGAATTTGCCGCGTCGTTGCTTGACCGCCGAAGTAAATGCACCCTTTTCATGCCCGAACAGTTCGCTCTCGATGAGTTCCGAAGGGATTGCGGCACAATTCACCTCGACAAAGGGTTTGTTCGCCCTTGCGCTTTGGCGATGCAGCATCCGCGCAACGAGTTCCTTGCCCGTGCCGTTTTCGCCCACAATCAGCACACGCGCCTCCGATGGCGCAACCTTATCGACGAGCGAGTGGATGCGCACGATTCCCTCCGATTGGCCTATCATCGGCTCGTCGCAGCAACCGTTCGCACCCGATTTGCGAAGAGGTCTCGACGGCTCGGGAGCAGGTGCGACATTATGGCTGCGCACATTGCGCCGCACCGCCTCCAACAGTCTGTTCATGTTTATCGGTTTGGTCAGAAAATCGACCGCTCCGTTGTGCAGTGCATCGACAGCCGATTCGACGGTATTGTTTGCCGACAATACAATCAACGGCACTTTTGTTGCGGTGAGTCCCTTGGCATCGTCCGACAAAATGACATCGAAAGGTATCTTCTCGCACATCTGCACCGCACGCTCGGCGCAATCGACGCCTTCGGTCGTATAGCCCTCGTATTCCAAGCGTTCGCGAAGGCAATTACGCATACTGTCGGATTGTTCCAAAATTAAAACCTTTGCCATAGTTGCTATTATGAAAAAATTATATACTTTTGTATCAAATTTACGATTTTAACTTTACTGATGTTCTTTCGCTTCAAGTCGTAACAGGATATCCTTTTCTTGACAAAATCGGCACGGAGACAATACCGAGAAAACCTGTTAGGTGCATAAAACGGCCTTTTTGCCGTATCGGTACCCGCATCGCCCGATTAGGGAACAAGACAGAAATATGAAAAAAAACTACAACTACACAAGGCGTAAACTCTATTTGCCCGAATACGGCCGCCACATACAGGAGATGGTGGACTCGTTGCAGGAGATTGAAGACCGTACCGAGCGTACACGGCAGGCCAAAGCGGTAATCGCCGTCATGGGCAATCTCAATCCGCTGTTGAGGGACACGGCCGATTTTACCCACAAACTGTGGGACCACCTCTTTATTATGTCCGATTTCAAGTTGGATGTGGACAGCCCCTATCCTCAACCGTCGCGACAGGATTTGATGGTCAAGCCACACCAAATGCCCTATCCGCAGACCAACATCACCCACAAGCACTACGGCAAATATGTCGGCCGCATACTCAAACGGCTCTGCGAGGAGCAGAATCCGGCTGCCGTGGAGTCTGCCGTAAACAACATAGCCCGCTACATGCGCACCAAATGTTTCGAGTACAATCAGGAACATCCCAACAACGAGACCATCGCCAAAGACATACGCAATTTGTCTGATTATACCATAAACATCGACGAAAATGCTCTGAATAATGTCCGAAACGACTATAAACAGTACCATTCGGCGTATCAGCAATCGGGCAAAAACAACAAGAAACAGGCTAAAAACAACCGCAACCAGCAACGTACGGGACAGAAAAATCATCAATCGAAGAGTACGGGACACAACAATATTATGAAATAATCGGGTATTCTTTCGATAAATGTCGTTATCTTTGTATGTAGTTAAAACAACTCTGCCATGAACAGATTATTCGTTACATTGTCCGTATGCCTCGCGCTGTTGTGCGGATGCCGCTCGTCGAAAGTGCGCATATCGGGCAAATTCCTCGGCCTGAACCCGCAAAAAGCATATCTCGAACAGATGTCTGCTGCGACGGGACAATCGATAATCGACTCCGTAACATTGGCACCCGACGGCTCGTATCGTTTCGAGGTGAACAATGTGCCTGCCACACCGTCGATGTACAATATAATATACAACAACGAGCGCATCCCGTTGCTGCTGACCGGTGGCGACAACCTAACGGTCGGCTCGCTCGGCAACGTACTGATGAACTATACCATAAGCGGCTCCAAAGAGTCGGAACTGTTGCGCGAGTTCAACCATGCCTATATTACGGGCGTGCAACTGCTGAACTCCATAATGACGGAATATACTCAGGCGGAGGGCGAAGACAAAAAGGTGCTTGCCCGCCGATACAACGAGCAATATCGCGCCGTCAAGCGCAACCAGATTTCGTTCATCGTCGAACACAAGGCGGAGATTGCAGCCGTCTATGCGCTTTACCAGCGACTGCCGGGCGAACAATATCTGGTCAATCCCGACAGCGACATCATCTATTTCCGCACCGTGGCCGATGCCATATCGGAGACCTATCCCGATTCGCCATATCTAATCTCGTTGCGCAACGACGTGGCACGCATGGAGGCTCGCACCTCACTGCTGCAATCCATTCAGGAACGCTCCTATCCCGACCTTGCCGCACCCGACATGTACGGCAACGAAATCAAACTCTCATCGTTGGACGGCTATGTGGTTTTGGTCGATTTCTGGTCGGCGGAGTTGGGTAACAGCAATGCTCTGAATGCCGATTTGAAGGAGATTTACCACGAATACGAGAGCAAAGGTTTCCGCGTCTATCAGGTGTCGGTCGATACCGTCAAATCGACATGGATAAATGCTGTACAGGAACAACGCCTGCCGTGGATTTCGGTCTGCGACTTCCGTGGCGAAGCCTCGCCGCTGCTCGGCACCTACAACGTCAAGAAACTGCCGTCGAACTACCTTATCGACCGCAACGGTACGATTATCGGCAAAGACCTTTACAGCAAGGCTCTCGAAAAGAGACTCGCCGAAATACTCAAATAGACCGCAATGTACTACTTCGCATCGGACATACATCTCGGAGCAGGCGATGCCGCAACCGCCCGAGCAACGGAGCAACGCTTTTTTGCGTGGCTCTCCGATATCGAGCGCGATGCCGAAGCGGTATTTTTGGTCGGCGATATATTCGATTTTTGGTTCGAATATCGCCATGTCGTTCCGAAGGGTTTTGTGCGCATACTCGGCAAATTGGCACAGATGAGCGACAAGGGTATCCGCATCGTATTCTTTACCGGCAACCACGACATGTGGATTACCGACTATCTGACCCGCGAATGCGGCATCGAAATACACACCGAACCTATGCTCACGGAATTGGCGGGCAAAAAGTTATTCATCGCCCACGGCGACAACATGAACATCAAGGGACAACCGATGTTGCGGCTGATGAACACCCTGTTCCGTTCGCACACGGCACGCACGCTCTTCTCGTGGCTCGTGCATCCCGATTTGGCAATGAGTTTCGGCCATTGGTGGAGCGGCTCGTCGCGCAAATCCCACGGTCGGGAGAGCGACCATAAATATCTTGTACCACTCATCGAATATGCCGACCATTACGCCGCAACGCACGAGGTGGACTATTTCGTATTCGGCCACATGCACATCGCCGCCGACATTACCGCACCGCACCGCATACTCTTTATGGGAGATTGGCACACCGCTCCCAACTGCGTGGTGCTCGACGACAGCGGCACAATCTCACAGAAAACACTCGACTGATTATGCAACAATATCTCGATTTACTGCGTCGTATCGACAGCGAAGGCATCGTCAAGAGCGACCGCACCGGTACAGGCACAAAGAGCATTTTCGGCGCACACATGCGTTTCGACCTCGAAGAGGGATTCCCTCTGCTGACCACGAAAAAGGTCTTTCTGAAAGGCATCATCCACGAACTGCTGTGGTTTTTGAAGGGCGATACGAATATTAAATATCTGGTCGATAACGGCGTGCATATTTGGGACAACGACGCATACCGCCACTATAACGAATTGTGCATAAAACATGGCGTACTGCCCGTTACCCGCGAGGCATTCATACAGGCGGCGCAGGAGCAGACCGAATCGCCCATCGAGGGTTACCGTTTCGGCGATTTGAACCACGTTTACGGCTATCAATGGCGGTCGTGGGGCTGTCCCGACGGCAGGAGCATCGACCAGATAAAACAGGCCATCAATTTGATAAAGCACAATCCCGACTCGCGACGCATCATCGTTTCGTCGTGGAATGTCGCCGACATCGAACAGATGGCTCTGCCTCCGTGCCACGTTCTATTCCAATTTTACGTTGCCGACGGACGGCTCTCGTGCCAACTCTACCAGCGCAGTGCCGATACGTTTCTCGGCGTTCCGTTCAACATCGCCTCGTACGCTCTGCTGACGATGATGATTGCCCAAGAGTGCGGTTTGCAGGCAGGCGATTTCGTACATACGCTCGGCGATACGCACATCTACCTCAACCATATCGAGCAGGTGCACGAGCAGTTGTCGCGCACTCCGCGCCGATTGCCGACAATGCGCCTCAATCCTGCCGTCGAATCGATTTTCGATTTCCGCTACGCGGATTTCTCTTTGGAAAATTACGACCCTTATCCCGCAATCAAAGCCCCGATGTCGTTCTAAACCGCTCGACAATCCCAACTTTTTCAAGGGCAAATTCTGCAAGCAATAGAGGAGCGACCCGACGACCGATACAGATAAGGGGTTGTGTCAAATGAAAATTTGGCGCAACCTTTTTTAGGTGTGTCAGAAGCAAGCGAAATGCAAGGCATCGAGAAAGAGGGCGGCAGGAGTTTACTCGACGTAAACGGTTGCGCCCTCTTTTCGATAATAACGCGGCAGTGCGCAATTATGACGCACCGCCCTACTTTATCTCGAAGATTGCCGCACTTACAGGCTGCATGGTAAAGATGTGTGCATCCGACGCAGTCTTGCACTTGGCAAGGCGCACATCGTTGCCATAGGCCCACACCGCCTTTTTGCCGAGTTTGGCAGTTTTGCCAGTAGCGACACGACCGCTCGGATTCAGCACCACAAGGTAATTCTTACCCTCGCACGAGCGTTTGTAAATCATCGGATAAGGATTGTCCAAATCGCCGACATATTCCCATTCGCCCGCTGTGCCGAGTGCAGGAACGGCCTTGCGCAACGCAATCAGACCCCTGACATAATTGAGTACCGAATTGGCATCCTGCTCTTGGACTGCCACATTCGGAGCATCGGGTGCATTATCGACAGGCAGATAGAGTTTCGCCGCATCTTTCACGGTCGAGAAACCCGCATTCGCCGTTGCGTCCCACTGCATCGGAGTACGGCATGTCGAGCGGTTGCGCGACGAGAAACTGCCCTCCTTCGGCGGAGCGTATTCGAGATTGCGCATGCCTATCTCCTCGCCGTAATATACGACAGGCGGAGTCGGCAGCGTAAGGAACATGGTCAGCACCACCTTCTGCTCCTCCTCCGTACTGCGGTTCATTCGGCGCAGTCGCCAAATATCGTGGCTGCAAGTCGGCATCGACGCATAACCGCCCAAACGCTTGAAATCGTTTACCACTTTGGCATACAGCGTCATCGGCTGATGCAAATCGCCCTTGCCCGCCTTGTTGAAGTAGCAATCGCGATAGACGAGTTTGTCCGACGTCTCGCACACGAGCGGTCGGTATATCTTGCCGCATATTTTCGATTCGCCGTGAATGAGCAGGTCGATGTCGAATCCCGCACGCAGAGCCTGTTTGGGAATACCCCACTCGGCCATCATTATATTCTCGGGATATTTGGCACGATACCATGCGAATATCTCGTTCCACAGTTGGCAGATGCCGTCTTTCGCCTCATTGTCGCCGCGCACGAGCGAGGCCGCCATATCCACGCGGAAACCGTCCACACCGCGACTGCACCAAAAATCGATTATGCGCATCAACTCCTTGCGCACCGCCTTCGGACCCTCTTCGTCGTAGCCCTGTTCCCATTCGTGAGCGGGATTGGGCTGATAGTAACCGTAATTCAGAGCCGGCTGTATGTCGAAAAAGTTTTTCATAAAGTAGCCGTCTCTCTCCAACGATTTGTTGTTTACAAACTTCTTGGCAGGCTTTTTGGCAGGCTTGCCGTCGGTCCATATAAAGTAGTCGCTGTATTCGTTGCGCTCCGCCTTTGCCGACTGTTGAAACCAAGGGTGTTTGATGGAGGTGTGGCCTGCAACCAAATCGAGCAGCACCCTGATACCTTTGGCATGCGCCTCCTCGACCAAGGCAAACAGGTCGTCGTTGGTTCCGAAACGCTTATCAACCGCATAGAAATCGACGATGTCGTAACCACCGTCTTTCCAATCGCTCGCAAAACATGGCGAGAGCCATATACAGTTGAACCCGACGCTTTTGATATAATCCAACCGCGAACGGATACCGTTCAAATCGCCGATACCGTTGCCGTCGGAATCCATATACGACGACGGATAGATGTGATAGATGTACGCATCGTCCAACCACTTCGGAGTGCGTTTGGCTGCCGATGCAACGCTCGACAACATCGTTGCCAACGCCAATAACAGTGCAAATTTTTTCATGTTATAGCAGTTTTACAAGTTTTTCCAATGCCCAGCGATGCGAGCCTTTGAGCAGAATCGTCGCTCCCGTCGGAGGATTCTGTCGCAGATATTCGGCCGCCTCGTCGGTCGAGGCGAAAGTGCGGCACGCTCCCGCGACAGGCACGCTCCCGCACGATGAGGCAAATTCGTTGCCGACAAGCAGCAACTCCGCATCGTCGATTGCCGCAGCAATCTCCAAAATGCGCCTATGTTCCGCAGCCGACCACTCCCCGAGTTCGAGCATATCGCCGAGAATCATCACCTTGCGCCCGCCTTCGTGCGATGCAAGGTTGGCCAAAGCCGCCTGCATACTCGACGGATTGGCGTTGTAGCAATCGACAATCAGCAGATTGCCGCGCTCGGTACGCATCTCCTGCGAGCGGTTGTTGTCAGGCACATACGAGGCCACAGCCTCGCGAATACATTTGTCGTCTATATCGACAAAGCGGCCCACAGCCACTGCCGCAGCAATGTTGTAGCGGTTGTAATCGCCCGAAAGCCGGCTCTCGACACCATCCGCCACACGGCGCGAGTAGGTCTCGACAGCCATGCCTTTCCGTTCGGCAGCCATTGCCATCAACACCTCATCCTCCTCCGGCACGAATGCCCTTCCTCCGCTGCGTGCGAGGTAGTCGAACAACTCCCCTTTGCCCCGACGGATGCCTTCGACACCGCCGAAACCCTCCAAATGCGAACGGCCTATATTGGTAATGATACCGTAATCGGGCTTGGCTATTTCGCACAATGCGCCAATCTCGCCGCACGCGCTTGCACCCATCTCCACAACGCCGAATTGCGTTCGGTCGGTCATCGCAAGCAACGTCAAAGGCACGCCTATATGGTTGTTGAGATTGCCCTTGGTGGCATATACGTCGAAACGCTCGGCCAACACCCGCGCCACGAGTTCTTTGGTCGTGGTTTTGCCGTTGCTGCCGACTATGCCTATTATGGGAATGGCCAATCGCTCGCGATATTCGCGGGCAAGGTGCTGCAATGCCGCCAAAGTATCGTTTACCCGCACCATTCGGTCGGCCGCTTCCGGATGCGCCGACAGCGGCCCGTCGGAATCGACCACGGCATATTTTGCACCCGACTGCAAAGCATCGAACGCAAAACGATTGCCGTCGAACGATGCTCCGTGCAACGCGAAAAACATCGTATCGGCACCCACGTTGCGCGAGTCGGTGCACACGCCCGAACACTCCCCGAAAAGGGCATACAAATCTTCTTCTCTGTACATCGCCGAATCAGATATGTTTGTCTCCGCTTTGGAATTTTACCTCGTCGATAAACTTTTTGATATTCTGCTCTTCCGAACGCGGACAAATCATCAAGACATCTTCGGTATCGACCACGATATAGTCGCGCAAACCCTTGATGACGGCGATTTTGCCCGCAGGCAGCGAGATTATGGAGTTGCGCGTATCGTAGGTGTAGCACCCTTCGACAGGCTTGGCATTGGCATATTTGTCTTTGCGCGAATGTTGGTAAAGCGAACCCCATGTACCCACATCGCTCCAACCGAAATCGCCGCAATGAACGAATACATTGTCGGCCTTTTCCATCACGCCGTAGTCGATGGAGATGGCGCGACACTGCGAAAAGACCTGCTCGACAGCCTTCGTCTCGCGCTCGGTACCCAAATCCTGCTCTATGGCCTCAAAGAGCGCATGATGCTCCGGCAGATATGCGGCAACCGCATCTATGATGTCGCAGACCCTCCAAACGAATATGCCCGAATTCCACAAGAACTCCCCGCATTGGATGAAGGTTTGCGCCAATTCGAGATTCGGCTTTTCGGTAAAGCACTTGACTTTCGATATAGGCCGGTTGTCCGACAATTGGATATAGCCGTAACCCGTTTCGGGACGAGTAGGGGTTATGCCTATCGTCATCAATGCCCGATGTTCGGCTGCAAATTCGACCGTCTCTTTTACGACATCGCCGAAAGCCTGCTCGTTCAGAATCAAATGGTCGGCGGGCGATACAATCATTACCGCCTGCGGATTGAGACGGCGCAGATAGTAGGCCGCATAGCAGATACAGGGCGCGGTATTGCGACCTATCGGCTCGCACAAAACCTGCTTTTCGTCCAACTCCGGTATATGCTCCAACACCAACGCCTTGTAACGCACGTTGGTAACCACCAAAAAGTGGTCGGCAGGTATGCGGTCGGCAAAACGCTCGTATGTCATGCGGATAAACGATTTGCCCGTGCCGAATATATCGAGGAACTGTTTGGGCTTGTCGAGACGACTTTTAGGCCAAAATCGCGCCCCGATTCCTCCGGCCATGATTACGCAGTAAATATCATTTTGAGAAGCCATATTTGGGTATGTTTGGTTATAATTCGGTGTTCACGGAAACAAAGATAAAAATATTTTATAACTTTGTCGGGTTAAAACCGCTAAAAATGAAAATTAAATTATTTACAATACCCAACTTCATCACTCTCGGCAATCTGATGTGCGGTGTCGCATCGATAGTCGCATCGCTCGTTTACGGCAAATTGATGCTTGCCTTCGAATTGGTTATTCTTGCCGCCGTGCTCGACTTCTTCGACGGCTTTGCAGCCCGCATGCTCCATCAGCCTTCGGCAATCGGCGTGCAACTCGATTCGCTTGCCGACATGGTATCGTTCGGTACGGCTCCTGCTGCGGCATTTGTCGCGCTCTACGCCACTGCTCCGAGCGCATTCGGTTGGGCATGGCTCGATGCCGAAGCGTGCCGCTACCTGCCATTCGTCATTACGGCATTTTCCGCTCTGCGACTTGCCAAATTCAACATCGACGATTCGCAACACGAGGAGTTCAGCGGTCTGACCACCACTGCCAACGGCATATTCTGCACCTCGCTTGCCGCCGTCTGTCTAAGCGACGATTTGGTAATTGCCCGCGAGTGGATTCTGCTCATTGCCGTCGTCGTATCGGCTCTGCTCGTAAGTCCGATACGCATGTTCTCGTTCAAATTCAAGGCTCATTCGTTCGGTTGGCGCGGCAATGAAGTGCGCTACTCGTTCATCGTATTCGCCTTGGCAGCCATTTTGTTGCTGCGGATATACGCAATTCCGTTGATTATCGTTATATATATTGCCGTTTCGACCTTGATGTGGATTTTCAAACGGTCGAAATAACAATACAATGCAACCGAAAATTCGCCGAATAGCAATCTGCCTTTTATCGACTGCCCTGCTTTCGATTGCCGCTGATGTCGATGCCCAAATCGATGCCAGCGCGTTGATGCGCGCCAAGCGCAACGGACAGAATATTACGGGCGGCTACGGACAAAATCCCTACGACACCACAGGTCAGCAGGGTACCGACGACGAAAATGCAGACAACAACAACGGCGAAAAGCAGGATTCCACCAAAAAGAAACGCGAGCGCAAACCGTTGGAGTCGTATTTCTTCAACGACTCGATTCGCGGATTGCGCAATTTCCAATGGCACATCTCGCGCAACTACAATACGGTGAACATTCTGCCGATAGACACCACTTTGGCCTCGTGGCACATCGATTATCCCCATCAGGTGGAGGGATTGGGCTATAATTCGGTCGGCGGTTTGGGTCAGGCTTCGACGGCGACCAACTATTTCGACCGCAGCGTTTCGCGCGAATTTACCTTCTCGCAACCTTACGATGCCTACAACTACACGTTGGAGAACGTGCCGTTCTCCAACATGAAGCACCCATATATTTGGCTGACGTATCTCGAATCGGGACAAAAACGTTATCGTGAGGAGCATTTCGAGATTACGCTGTCGCAAAACATCTCGCCATCCACTTCGGTAGGCATCAACTACAAGGCTCGCGGAGCGCGAGGCAAATACGACCGTGCGCGTGTAAAGAATCAGGATTTTGCAGGCACGTTCGCCCATACAGGCAAACGCTATTCCGTTCACGGAGGCTATTTCAGCAACCATATCGAGCAGCAGGAAAATGGCGGCGTGGTAGGTGAATGGGCGGTGCGCGACACCACTTTCGAGATGCCGTCGGGTATTCCGATGAAACTCGCCAATGCCAATGCCAAAAATGTCTATCGCAACAACGCCTTCTTCATCAAGCAGTCCGTCGGCATTCCTTTGCAGCGAATGACCGAACGCGATTTCTCCATGGCGGAACTCTCGGCGATATACATCGGCCACACCTTCGAGTACAACTCGTGGAGCAAAATTTATACCGACAAATATGCGACCTATACCGACGAGCGTTATGCACGCAACGACGACGGTACCTACATCCCGCATACGGACGTATATTACAAAAATTGGTATCTCAATCCGGTCGAATCGCGCGACTCCACCTACGAGCGCATCATCTCGAACCGGCTCTTCATTCAGGCGCAACCGTGGGACCGCAACGGGGTTGTCGGTACCATCGACGGCGGTATAGGAGTGGATGTCCACACCTACTCCCAATTCTCGTCCGGCGACTACCTCTCCGGCAAGAACGGTCGCATCAACAAAACTTCGTGGTTTGCCTACGGCTCGGTCGATGGCAAAATCAAAAAGTATGTCGATTGGGGTGCCGATTTCAAAATCTATCCGTCGGGTTATCGCGGAGGCGACTATTCGTTCGGCGCGAACATCGCCTTCAAGGCATACATCAAGGGCAAGCCGCTGATTCTGTCGGGTACCTTCTCCGAATCGAGCACCTCTGCCGGTTATTGGCAGGAGCATTGGCACTCCAACCATTTCCGTTGGGACAACGATTTCGGCAAAGAGGCGGAGACGCGGTTCAATATCGCCTTCACCGTACCCGACTACGGCATCGAACTCGGTGTATGGCAGAGTTTTTTGCGCAACAAGATATACTACGGAGCCGACTGTATGCCGCATCAGGCCGCCGGCAACATCAGCCTTACGAGCATCTATGCCCGCAAGGATTTTACAATCAAAGGGCTACATCTGAATCATCGTCTGTTGGTGCAACTCACCTCCGACCGCGAGGTAGTACCATTGCCTTCGGTTTCGGCATTTTTGTCGTACTACTACGAATTTTGGATAAAACGCGATGTGCTGCGGGTACAGATTGGCGTGGACGGCCGATTCAACACCTCGTATTATGCGCAGGGTTACGACCCCGCATTGTCGGTATTTTTCAACCAATCCGATGTCAAGGTCGGCAACTACCCTTACCTCGACGTGTTCGTGGCCGCCAAATGGAAACGGATGCGCATACTGTTGAAATACCAGCACATCAACTACAATCTGTTCGGCAACAAGGAATTTTTTGCCGTCGCCAAGTATCCTCTCAACCCCGGAATGTTCAAAATCGGACTGTCTTGGGCATTCTACGATTAACGGCGGGCGATTGCGCTCGACCTCCGAAGGAGAGACAACTGTTTTCCAAAACAACGCGAACATTTATGAGAATTTTCAAAGATATAATACTTCCGCTTCTGTTTGTCGGTGCAACCACCGCAGCATCGCTATTGCTGCTGAATACCGTCGAGGTCGGACAACGCGAAAGCGCACCGGCCGAAGAAGCGGGCGAACTGCTGCCGAAGCACGCATGCAAAATATCGATTTACGACAACGTCTTCCGGCGCGTGGGCAAAACGGCGGGCATAGATTGGCGACTGATGAGTGCCATTGCCTACCACGAATCCCGCTTTCGCGAAGATGCCGTGTCGGTACGAGGTGCTGTCGGAGTGATGCAGATAATGCCGCATGTAGCCGACAAATACGGCGTATCCACGAGCGAACTGCTCGACCCGATATGCAACATCGAACTATCGGCAAAAATCATCAAGGGGATGGAGCGTTCCATGCAATTGCCCAAGCAAATCGATGCCAACGACCGCATGGCTATTATGCTCGCCTGCTACAACGGAGGTTACGCCCACATCTCCGATGCCTGCAATCTGGCAGAATTTTACGGCGAGAACAAATACTCGTGGGATACCGTAGCCGAATATCTTTGGCTTCTATCCGACGCCGATTTTTACAACCACGAGGTGGTCAATTTCGGTGCATTCCGCGGTAGCGACGAGACCATCAAATATGTCGAAGCAGTAATGTCGCGCTACAACTACTATTGCAAAAAGGCGGCATTGGATTAGAACGCACCGCCTTTTTTGGGCAAACAAACACGGAATCGCGCATTCGGCATGATTCCGTGTTTTGTTTTTTCGCGGGAAATAAGTAGATTTGCGGGTATAAAACCTTATAAAAAATGAAACACGACAACACACCAACATCGTTACCGGCAAATGCCTACACCGAACTGAAAGAGGACGAAACTTATCAGCCCATCATGTCGCCCGATGCGACACCTGCCGAAGCGACCCCCTATTCCGTCTCGCTCGGCGTGATTATGGCAGTGATTTTCTCGGCTGCTGCCGCATTCCTCGGCCTCAAAGTCGGACAGGTCTTCGAAGCAGCCATCCCTATCGCCATATTGGCGGTCGGCATAGGCAACATGCGCGGCAAAAAGGGCATGCTCGGTCAAAACGTACTGATACAATCCATCGGCGCATGCTCGGGCGTAATCGTTGCGGGTGCAATTTTCACTATGCCTGCCCTCTATATCTTGGGCTTGGAGGCACAATTCTATCAGGTATTCCTCTCGTCGTTGCTGGGAGGAGTGTTGGGCATCGTGCTGCTCATTCCGTTCCGCAAATACTTTGTCAAGGATATGCATGGCAAATACCCTTTTCCCGAGGCCACTGCCACTACCGAAGTGTTGGTTTCGGGCGAAAAGGGAGGAGCGCAGACCAAAATACTCGCCATTGCTGGTGCAGTCGGCGGTCTGTACGATTTCGTGGTCTCGACCTTCGGGGCTTGGGCCGAAACAATCTCTACCCGCATGTGCGGTTGGGGTGCTGCGGTTGCCGAACGTTTCAAGGTCGAATTTTCGCTCAACACGGGTGCGGCGGTACTCGGATTGGGCTATATCATAGGCCTTAAATACGCCGTCATCATCACAGCCGGCTCGTGTCTGGTTTGGTTTGTCGTAATCCCGCTCGTGGGCTATGTCGCTCCCGACATGGCTGCACTTGCGCCAAACGACATATTCAAGGAGGTCGGTCGTCCGCTCGGAATCGGCGGTATCGCCATGGCGGGACTTATCGGCATTATTCGTCAGGCAGGCATCATCAAACAGGCGGCAACGCTCGCTGTCGGCGAATTGCGCGGCAGCAAGGGCGATGCAACTGTACAGGAACGCACACAACGCGACCTGCCGATGCGCACCATCCTTACGGTGCTGATTGCGGCACTTGTCGCAACGCTGTTTTTCTTCCACTTCGGCGTACTCGGCAACTTGGTGCAGACAATCGTCGCAACTCTGATAGTCTTCGTCATCGCATTCCTCTTTACCACGGTTGCAGCCAATGCAATCGCCATCGTCGGTTCGAACCCCGTATCGGGCATGACGCTGATGACGCTGATTTTGAGTTCGCTCGTACTTGTTTCGGTCGGATTGAACGGCACTTCCGGCATGACAGCCGCACTGATTATCGGCGGTGTGGTTTGTACGGCACTCTCCATGGCGGGAGGTTTTATAACCGACCTCAAAATAGGCTATTGGCTCGGCTCGACTCCGCGCAAGCAGGAGGGTTGGAAGTTCCTCGGTACGGCAGTCTCGGCTGCAACCGTTGCGGGTGTGATGATGATTATGAACCACACTTACGGCTTCGGCGAGGACAGCGTGCTGGTCGCTCCGCAGGCCAATGCCATGGCTGCCGTCATCAAACCTCTCATGGAGGGCGGACAGACCCCGTGGATACTCTATTTCGCAGGTGCGGTACTTGCACTGACTCTCACCTTCATCGGTGTTCCCGCATTGGCATTTGCGTTGGGTATGTTTATCCCTATGTCGCTCAATGCACCGCTCGTTGTCGGCGGCCTGATTGCGTGGTTTGTCGGCTCGCGCTCCAAGGATGAGGCGTTGAACAAGGCTCGTTTCGACCGCGGTACGCTCATCGCTTCGGGCTTCATTGCAGGAGGTGCGCTTATGGGCGTGGTTTCGGCCATTCTGAAATTCGCGGGTGCCGATTGGTTCTGCACCGAATGGGCGGAATCGAACGCTGCGGGTGCACTCGGACTGCTCGTTTACATAGCATTGATTGTCTATATGGCTCTGCACACCCTGCGTGCCAAGAAAGAGAACTAAAACAAACTACAACTATATGGAACTGAAAGAGAGATTTCTGAAATATGTCGCCATCGACACGCAGTCGTGCGAGGAGAGCGAAACTTTCCCTTCGACCGCAAAGCAGTGGACGCTGCTGAACATGCTCGTCGAGGAGATGAAGGCCATGGGTCTTACCGAGGTGTCGATTGACAAATACGGTTATGCCATGGGGACGATTCCGGCAAGCGAGGGTTGCGAAGGTGCGCCCGTCATAGGGTTTCTGGCGCATGTCGATACCTCGCCCGACATGAGTGGCGAGAATGTTCGTCCGCGCATAATCGAAAAGTACGACGGTAGCGACATAGTGCTGAACAACGCTTTGACCATGCGTGTAGCCGATTTCCCCGAACTGAAAAAATTCGTCGGCCACACGCTCATCCACACCGACGGCACCACGCTGCTCGGTGCGGACGACAAGGCAGGTGTTGCCGAGATAATGACAGCGGCAGAGTATCTGCTCTCGCATCCCGAACTCAAACACGGCAAAATACGCATCGGCTTCACTCCCGACGAGGAGATTGGACGGGGTGTCGATTTCTTCGATGTCGAGGCCTTCGGTGCCGATTTCGCCTATACGATGGACGGAGGCTACGAGGGCGAACTCGAATACGAGAATTTCAATGCCGCATCCGCCAAAATCGATATTCAGGGACGCAACGTACACCCCGGTTATGCCAAGGGCAAGATCATTAACGCCATCGAGGTCGCGTGCGAACTCAATGCCCTGCTTCCTGCCGAACAGCGTCCGCAATATACCGAAGGCTACGAGGGCTTCTACCACTGCGTCGGCATCAACGGCACGGTCGAACATGCCTCGATTTCCTACATCATCCGCGACCACGATGCCGACCGCTTCGAACAGAAGAAGGTGTGGATGTGGAATGCTGTCGATTTGCTCAAAAAGAGATACGGCGAGAGTGTTCTGACGCTGACGCTCAAAGACCAATACTACAACATGCGCAAGATGGTCGAGCCGCATCCGCAGGTCATCGAACTCGCCAAACAGGCGATGCTAGAAGCGGGTGTTACGCCGATTGTCCGCCCTATACGCGGAGGTACCGACGGTGCACGGCTCTCGTTCATGGGACTGCCGTGTCCGAACATCTTTGCGGGCGGCATGAATTTCCACGGCAAATTCGAATACTGCTCGCTCGACTCGATGCAGCGTGCCGAACAGGTAATCGTCAATCTCGCAAAATTGTGGGCAAAATAATGAAGCAAAATCTCCTTCGCGCGACTCTTCCCGCACTGCCGCTGCTCTCGGCAGGTTGTGCCGGCAAGGCTCATGCACCGCTGCCCGAACAGGCAAGGCCGAATGTCGTTTTCATCTTTGCCGATGATTTGGGTATCGGCGATTTGAGTTGCTACGGAGCCACCCGCGTTGCCACGCCCAACATCGACCGTCTTGCATCGGAAGGGACGCGATTTACCAATGCCTACTCCACTTCTGCCACAAGTACGCCGTCGCGCTTCGGGCTGCTTACGGGCATGTACCCTTGGCGACTGCCCAACACGCAGATTGCCCCCGGCAACTCCGAACTCATCATCGACCCCGAGAGTTACACGCTCGCCGATGCCATGCACGATGCGGGCTATGCCACGGGAGCCGTCGGCAAATGGCATTTGGGACTTGGTCCCGAAGGAGGCACCGACTTCAATGTCGAGATTAGTCCCGATGCCCGCGATTTGGGTTTCGATTACGAATATCTGATTCCCGCAACCGTTGACCGTGTGCCGTGCGTCTTTATCGAAAACGGCCGTGTGGCAGGTCTCGACCCGAACGACCCCATTACGGTCGATTACAAACACAAAGTTGGCGATTGGCCTACGGGTGCCGAGAATCCCGAACTGTTGCGGTTGCGTCCGAGCCACGGACACGACAACACCATCGTAAACGGCATCTCGCGCATCGGCTGGATGACGGGAGGCAAATCGGCTTTGTGGATTGACGAGGGCATCGCCGATACCATTGCACTAAAAGCCAAACAATTCATCGTCCGACACAAAGACGAGCCGTTTTTCCTCTACATGGGTACCAACGATGTCCACGTTCCGCGCGTTCCGCATCCGCGTTTTGAGGGCAAAAGCGGATTGGGTACACGAGGCGATGTCATTCTGCAACTCGATTGGACAGTCGGCGAGATTATGCACACGCTCGACAGTCTCGGCATAGCCGACAATACGCTGTTGATTTTCACCTCCGACAACGGTCCCGCCATCGACGACGGTTATCAGGACGAGGCGTTCATGCGACTTGGCGGCCACACTCCGTCGGGCATCTACCGAGGCGGCAAATACAGTCTTTACGAAGCCGGTACCCGCATCCCGTTCATCGTGCGTTGGGCGGATTATGTGCGCCCGGGTGTGCAGGATGCCCTCTTCTCGCAAATCGACGTATTCCGTTCGCTTGCCGCACTCACGGGCGTAACACTGCCCGAAGGTGCTGCACCAGACAGCCGCAATCATTTGGCGGAACTGCTCGGCACGGGACACACCGACCGCGAATATATCATCGAGCAGAATCGCCAAAACACATTGGCTATAATGAGCAACGGCTGGAAATACTTCGAGCCGAGCGACAAGCAGACTTACGAATACCGCAAATCGGTCGAATTGGGCAATTCGCCACAACCTCAACTCTACCACATCGCACGCGACAAGCGCGAGCAACACGATATGGCAGCCGAACGTGCAGACATCGTACAGGCACTTGCCGCCAAACTTCAAGAGATTAAGAACGAACACAAACAATAACGGTATGAAAAGATACGGATTTATCAAGGTTGCCGCTGCGACGCCCGTCGTTCGCATTGCCGACTGCCACACCAACATCGAGGCTGTCGCTCTGCTGTTGAGCGAGGCAGCCGAACGCGGAGTGAGCATTACCGTCTTTCCCGAACTCTCCGTAACGGGCTACACCTGCGGCGATTTGTTCCAACAATCGCGGCTGCTCGATGCTGCACAGGAGGCTTTGGGCGAATTGCTTGCCAAGCGCATCCCGACCATAGGCATCGTCGGCATGCCGATAACCTACAAGAACAATCTGTACAACTGTGCCGTTGTCATTGCGGGCGACCGCATCTGCGGCGTAGTGCCGAAAAGTTACATACCCAACTACTCCGAATTTTACGAAAGCCGTTGGTTTTCGTCGGGTCGCGACATCCGCAACACCGTCATAGAGTTGTGCGGCCAGCGGGTGCGCATGGGCAGCGACCTGCTCTTTTCGGTCGAAGGCAACGTGTTCGGTACCGAGATTTGCGAGGATTTGTGGGTACCCGCACCGCCGTCGTCGGATATGGCATTGAGCGGCGCCAAACTGATTTTCAACCTCTCTGCCACACCCGAGATTGTCGGCAAGCATGCCTACATTCGTTCGCTTGTCGAGCAACAATCGGCACGGACGCTCTGCGGCTACATCTACTGTTCGGCAGGCATAGGCGAATCGTCCACCGACCTCGTCTTTACGGGTAACGGCCTTATTGCCGAGAACGGTACGATTATCGCCGCCAAAGAGCGTTTCGTTCGCGCGCCGAAGCTGACAGTTGCCGATATCGACGTGGAGTATCTCGAAAACGAACGTCGGCGACACACGTCGTTCATCAACCTCGACGGCCGTTACGATGTCATCGCCATCGACTCCCCCATTGCCGACAGTCCCGTCGAGCGCGAGGTATCGCCTACACCATTCATTCCGCGCGACATCGATGCGGGTTGTCGCGAGATTTTCAACATACAGATCGCAGGTCTTGCCCAACGCCTCTCGCACACACGCTGCGCCAAGGCGGTTATCGGCATCTCGGGCGGATTGGATTCGACCTTGGCGTTATTGGCCACCGTTGCGACCTTCGACATGCTCGGATTGGAGCGCGAAGGTATCGTTGCCGTAACTATGCCGGGGTTCGGCACGACAGGACGCACCTATGCCAATGCACTCGCACTGATGCGCGAAGTCGGCGTCAGCGTGCGAGAAATCTCAATCAAGGCCGCGTGCGAACAACATTTCCGCGACATAGGCATCGATGCGTCCGAGCGCGGTGCGGCATACGAAAATTCGCAGGCACGCGAGCGCACGCAGATATTGATGGATATTGCCAATGCGGTCGGCGGCATGGTCATCGGTACGGGCGATTTGAGCGAGGCTGCACTCGGTTGGGCGACCTACAACGGCGACCATATGTCGATGTACAACGTCAATTGCTCGATTCCGAAGGGTTTGGTGCGGGTGCTTGTCGAGTGGGTTGCACGCAACGATGCGAGCGATTCGGTACGCGCCACGCTGCGCGACATCGTTGCCACTCCCGTCAGTCCCGAACTGCTGCCTGCCGACGACAATGGCGACATAGCACAAAAGACCGAAGATTTGGTAGGACCTTACGAACTGCACGATTTCTTTATCTACCAATTTATGCGCAACTCCTTCGCGCCCGACAAAATCGTGTTTTTGGCAGAACGCGCTTTCGGCACAAAATACACGCGCGATACCATAAAACATTGGCTGACCGTCTTCCTGCGCCGCTTCTTCGCTCAACAATACAAACGTTCGGCTGTTCCCGACGGTCCGAAAATAGGCTCGGTGTCGCTCTCTCCGCGAGGCGATTGGCGCATGCCGTCCGATGCTACCGTCAGCGAATGGCTCACCGACGTAAAATAAGAGTTTATCTCACATAGGAGATTCTTTTAATAAAATTTGGAAACCGGTTGACACAGTTGACCATATTCGACGGCAAGGAGAAAATGTGCGAAATAGTAGATATTACGGGCAAGGATTTACAACTGACCGAGAATATCGCATCGTTCAAGGTAAAGGATGTGTCATTCGTTCTCGATGCAGAGAACTACAAAGCCAATACATGCGGTTTCGATGTCGAAGTTACGATGACAAACGGCGATGTAATAGAGGTGGTCTTGTAGCCTTCCCTATAAGTAGGACAGTTCTGAATTAGACAAAAGTATTAACTTTG